>NZ_QOUX01000001.1:300000-600000 GCF_004116265.1 Anaerobacillus alkaliphilus
AAACACACTGGTAATTGATGTACAAGAAAAAGAAGCGGCAGGTGCTTGTGGGTTAATTCCAAGCAGTTTGAACATCTCTTTAGGGATGCTGCCAATTCGAGCTGATCTTGAACTTCCAGAGCATTTACGTGAACCACGTTTAGCAGATCGTAATCAAACAGTCATTATTACTTGTGGTGCTGGAGGACAAGCTGCATTAGGATCTTACCTTCTGCATCAAATGGGTTTCTCCGATGTTTCATTTATTGAAGGTGGAACAAGTGCGTGGAAAGAAGCAGGATATGAAGTAGAGTAAGAACTAAACAGACAAGGCGTAGAGATAATGTTTCTCTACGCCTTGTTTCTTTTATACTAGCTTGGTATTGGCACTTGTTTTCTAGTAGGTGTAGCGCTGACTTGCTTCTCTTTTTCGTCGGCTTTCTGTTGCGAAGAGATTTGATTTTTAAAATAACTAATTACTTTAGCTGTAACGGCAATTGAGATGATAGAAAAAAGCCCTCTAACAAAACCTATTGTTACTATACTAGTTAAAACAACTACAGCATCAAAAATCAACGTTGTTTTACCTGGGTTAGAGCCGTATCGTTTCTGAAGAAATAGAGCTAAAATATTGAAACCACCTAAAGACGCACCGTTTATGAATAATAAAGAAAGACCAATCCCGATCACGAATCCACCTGCAATAGCACCAAACCACATTGGCAAGGTAAAGTGAGGTAACCATTGGTCAACCCCCGTCATAACAGAAAGGGTCGTAACGGCAAAAACTGTTGATAACGTAAACTTCCATCCCATACGAAGAACTGAGAATATATAAAATGGTAGGTTAATAATAAAGAAGAGAACTGCAAATGGAAGTCCAAAAAGGTAAGAGGCACTTAATGAAAGTCCTGCGGTACCTCCTGTAACAACATTTGAGTGCTGCAAAAGGATAACTCCGAAACTTGTAATCGCACAACCTAAGAAGATCAATAATAATTTTTTTAGCATTGAAAATTTCTCCCGTTTCTAATCTGTAATTTTATCTATTTTGTATACTATAATGGTAAGATATAAAAAGAGAAATTTACATATCATATTGAAGGTATTATGGGAATTTGATTACTATTTTGAATTTATTCGACACAGTTCACATGCAATATGGAAAATAGGGGGTTGCCATGGATCAGATCGATACGAAATTAATTGAGCTTTTACAAAAGAATGCAAGAATGACCATTAGTGAGCTATCCACTGAACTTGCCTTAAGTCGGCCAAGTGTCACTGAACGTCTTCATCGGTTGCAGGAAAGAGGTGTAGTGAAAGAATACACAGCGAGAATTTCTTTATCTGCCGTAGGCAGAGACATCCTACTTATTATTCAGGTAAGTGGTTTAAAAGTTTCTCTTCATGAATTTGAAGAAATGATAAAACTAGAACAGGAAGTGATTGAATGTCATCGGGTAACAGGCGAGGTTAGTTATATTATTAAAGCTGCGGTTTCAAATATGAATAGTATGAGGCTATTAATTGATCGCTTAATTCCATATGGCAACATCAATACATCTACGGTATTAACATCACCAGTGCCTTATCGGTACATTCTTCCCATTGATGATGAACAGTAGTGTTTATGTAAAAGGCTGTTTTCGCAAAGTTTGTTGCTTTCGTAAAAATCCAAAAAGCCGGATTATTACACAAATTACTAAGAGTTTACTACTAATTTAGTAAGTACTGCTCTTTTCTTACATAATTTATTGGCTGATATCTTCATCTAGGGTATTTTTCCGTTTATTTTAGGATAAAAAAGCCACAGTTTTTTTGTGCGACGAGTAACCGCAGGAGCAATGTTTACGAAAAGAGTCTTGTAAAATTAGTATTAGACAATGTTACAAGTTAATTAGTAAAGTAATAGGTAGAGTACATATAGAGAAGGGAAGCGACATAATTGAAAAACGCTTTGGTTTTAGGTGGAACAATGTTTTTTGGGAAAAAGTTAGTAAGTCATTTATTAAATGCTGGAATTGAGGTTACAATCGCTACCCGTGGGCGAACTGAGGATGGTTTTGGAAATCAGGTCAAACGAATAACAATTGATCGTAGCGACCGTAAATCGTTACTTGGACTAGCCGAACAAAATTGGGATATCGTATATGATCAAAGCTGCTATTCGCCACAAGAAGCTTTAGACATCACGGAGGTTCTAGCAGGCAAAGTTGGACGCTTCATTTTTACTTCAACATCTGCCGTGTACGAGGGTGGTAGAGACTTACGTGAAGAGCAATTTGATCCATACAGCTTTAAGATTGGAGAGCTATTTGACCGCAGTTATTATAAAGGCTTGTCGGGTTATCAGCAAGCGAAGCGTGAGGCGGAAGCTGTCTATTATCAAAAGGCAGATTTTCCTGTCGTTGCGGTGAGACCAACCTTTGTTGTTGGAGAAGACGATTTTTCTAAGCGTCTACAGTTTTATGTTGATAAAGTTAAAAACGGAGAAGAAATGTATATCCCAGAACCAGAGAATGCTTTAGACTTTGTAACTTCTGACGATGCTGGTCATTTCCTATTTTGGATTGGGAACAGTGACTTTGTTGGACCTATTAATATAGGTTCAAAAGACGATATTTCGTTTAAAAACTTTATTGAAATGATTGAAGAAATTGTCGGGAAAAAAGCAGTACTAACAGATAATCAAGAAGCTGCTACTCCATACGTGTTTCCTACTTATTTTTCTGAAAATGTGGAAAAGGCTGAACGATTTGGGTATAGCTTTCCAACTGTTGAGGAGATCTTACCAAAACTTATTAGACATTATGCGTAATTTATGGCTGTCAGTTTCTAAAAAGGGAACTGACGTCTGTTTTTCGAGGAAGTTTCTTAACTTTCCAATGCAAAAATAGTATAAATAGTTTACAATAGGTAAGGTTGATTGATAGAGATCAGGAAAGGAAGAGAAACCTTGAAGCGTATAACAAAAAATAAGGTTGAATTGCTAGCACCAGTAGGAAACTGGGAGTGTCTCCGTGCGGCAGTTGCCAATGGAGCAGACGCAGTATTCTTTGGTGTTGAAAAGTTTAATGCGCGTGTTCGTGCTAAAAACTTTCAAATGGATGAATTACCAACAATTATGGCTTATTTGCATAAATATAATGTGAGAGGCTATGTTACTTTTAATATATTAGTGTTTGAAAACGAGTTACATGATGCGAGAAAATTGGTACGTGCATGTATTGATGCTGGGGTTGATGCTCTTATTGTACAAGATATGGGTTTAGTTGAAATCATTCGTGAAATGTCTCCGGATTTCCCTATTCATGGATCTACGCAAATGACAGTGACGTCTGCAGAAGCTGTAGAATTTTTAAAGCCGTTTGATATAGAAGTTGTTGTACTAGGAAGAGAAAACAACTTAAAGCAAATCAAGACGATCTCAGATAAAACAAAGGTTCCATTAGAGGTTTTCGTTCATGGTGCTCTTTGTGTATCATACTCTGGGCAATGTTTAACTTCTGAAATGTGGGGAGGTCGTTCGGCCAACCGCGGTGAGTGCGCGCAGGCTTGTCGTCTTCCTTACGATTTAATAGTGGATGGCGAACGAAAAGAAATGGGCAATATTGCGTACGTTCTATCACCAAAGGACCTTGCTGCGATTGAGTTAGTTCCAGAATTGATTGAAGCAGGAGTTTATTCGTTTAAAATTGAAGGCCGTATGAAGTCACCAGAGTACGTAGCAAACGTAGTTAGCAAATATCGAAAAGCAATTGATGAGTATCTTGCTGGTAGAGACTACGAAATTTCGAAAGAAGACCTACGAGAGCTTGAGCAAAGCTTTAGTCGTGGCTTTACGTACGGGTTTTTAAAAGGGACGAATCATAAAACATTATTAGATGGTACCTATCCAAAAAGTCGTGGTGTACTGCTAGGAACAGTTAAAAAAGTTCTTAAAGATGGTGTGCTTTGTGACATTCAAGCTCCTCTTAAAAGAGGGGATGGAATCGTATTTGATGCTGGACGCCCAGATTTAAAAGAAGAAGGTGGTCGTGTTTACGACATTCGTAAACAAGGCAGCAAACTAGAGGGTGAAGCACAAGAAGGACTTATTGAGATTGTTGCAGGTAGACACGATGTAAACTTAACGAAAGTTCACGTAGGTGATAAAATTTGGAAAACCAGTGACCAAGAGCTAGAACGCCGTCTCCAAAAAACGTTTGAAACGGAGTTAGCATATCGTTCATTCCCATTAAAAGTTACCGTTACAGGGAAAGTCGGTAAACCATTAGTTACTCAGTGGTTTGACGAGGAAGCTGGTCTTTCAGTAACCGTGCAATCGAGCATTGACTTAGAGGAAGCACAAAAGCGTCCGCTAACTAGCGAGTATTTAGCAGAGCAGTTTGGGCGCCTTGGTGGGACGATCTATGAATTAGCTCATGTTGAGTTACATGTAAGTGGTGATGTTATTGTTCCTGTTAAAGAATTAAATAGTATTCGCCGTGAAGCGGTAGAACTGCTTGTCAATAAGAGGCAGGAGCCAAGAAAATACACAGTAAATACTGAGTTGACTGCGAAAAAGAAGCAACTTGCAAAAGGAAACGTTCCAACAAAGCTTATTTCTTTATGCCGTTCATTAGAGCAAATTGAGGCTTCTTGTAAAACAGATGTTGATTATATTTACGCTGATTTTGAATTTACCAAAGACTATCCACAAGCGGTAGAAGTAGCTAGAAAATATGCTAAACCGATTGCATTAGCAACTCCGAGAATTCATATGCCTGGGGAACAAGGAGTGCTGAACCAAATTTTACGTGCGAAACCTGATGCAATCCTAGTCCGAAGCTTAGGAGCTGTTCATTATTATCTTGAGCAAAAGCTAGATATTCCACTAATTGGTGATTTTTCTCTAAATGTTGCTAACCATAAAGCAGTAGAAATGTTTTTAGAGCGTGGCCTAGATAGAATTACACCATCGTACGATTTAAATATTCAACAGATGGTAGATCTCTTAGGCGAAGCACCGGCTCAAGATATAGAAGTTGTTATTCATCAACATCTGCCTATGTATCATACAGAGCACTGCGTGTACTGTACGTTCTTGAGTGAAGGCACAGACTATACAAACTGTGGTCGTCCTTGTGAAGAACATCGTATTTCCTTAGAAGACCGTGTTGGTTTTTCTCATCCTGTGAGAGTTGATGTAGGTTGTCGAAATACGGTTTTCAATGCGATCGAGCAATCTGGTGCTGAGTATATCTCTAATTTCTTAGAGCTTGGCGTTAGCCACTATCGAGTTGAATTTTTAGAGGAAACGGGAGAAAAAGTTACCGAAGTACTTTCATTGTACCGTGAAGCTCTTCAAGGAAAGCGTACTGGTACTAGTATCTGGAAGTCATTAAAAGCAACAAACCAATTGGGTGTTACAAGAGGTCAATTAATTAAATAACTTGCATAGGAGTGATGAGATCTCATCACTCTTTTTTCATGTACATAACGTATGAATTCTCGATATGTATACGAATGCCTAACACCATTCATCCAATAAATCATAAGCTAGTATTGTGACTTGTACGCAATTTAACGATAAAGGGGAGCTACAGACAATGGAACAAGATTTAAACCAACAAAAGATAATGGAGCTCGTAGTAGATAGAGTTTTAAAAAAGCACGGTGTTCTTGATGAAAAGCCAGAACTTGATGATGTAGAAAAAAAGAGAATTTCAGAGATTGTTCAAAATATCAAAACAGATGTAGAAAAGTTCATTGAGAATGCAAATAAAGTAAAAACAGAAAACGATTTTGCTCAAAATAATGTGACACATGAAATGAGCGAACCAGTTCAAGAAAATGTCGTGAAAAATCCATCTACATTCTCATCAAATAATGATGTGAAAGCTGCAAAAACATTTTTTAATCGACCAAAGCGATAAGGCCTCGTAAAGAGGTCTTTTTTTTGTTAAATAAAGTTTTTTGTTCAAGCCTATTTCGCAAAATAAGAGCATTCATCTAAGAAATGTACGAATATCCTGATGAATTTGTCCATTCATATACCTTCTACCTATCATATAGTAACAGTGTAAAAACAAAAGGAGGTATAATTATGAACCAAGACGTTTATCGTTCAACTAAAGGAAAATCTTCAAAATGGTCAGCGTTAGATTGCAAACCGCACCCAATGTGCCCACCAAAAGAAGAAGATGATACTCAAGCAGCAGAACAAGTAAACAAAACATTCCAATTATCAGAAGAATATATTCTAATAAAAGACTCTTGCGATGTTACGGTGAGCACAACGGATACAAAAGCCGCTGTATCATTACAAGCTTCTTTACAAGCTGTCATTGCAATTATCATTTCGATCTCAATTGCTGACAGCACAAAGGCAGAAAAGATTACGCAAGAGTTGTTACAGGCTTCAAAAATTAAGCAAATTACGAAGCAAAAAACGATTATTGAAAACTCTAAAAATGTTGATGTAACAACAACGGACACTCAAGTTGCAGTTAATATCCAACTATTGCTTCAGTTACTAGTAGCATTAATTGCTCGCTTAGACATTCTGTAATAGCAAGACTTAGGGGAGGGGTTCCTCCTCTTTTTTTTGTCTAGCTCCAGGCGCCAACTGCTCCTGCGGTTACTCGTCGCAAAGGTGCGATGGAGTTAATTCGAGGATGTTATTGGCTCGAGAGATCAAATGACCTTTCTCAATTCCCAGTGAAAACCAAGGATCAATTCATGAAAGATACCTATCCTAATAATGAGATCAAAATAGGTATTTGGAGGTATTTCAATGGATTGGATCGTACGTCAGCTCATAAAACAAGCGTTTTACATGGTCATGGATTATAACAGACAGCGCAGAAATCGTAGCTTTTATGTAGTCTTGGGCTTAGGATTTGGTTTAGCATTAGCTATGATGAGAGAACGTTCCATGGACACAATGACGGATCCTGTAACGGAATCGGTCGGGGAAATGGGTTTAACGAATCCGCTTGGATAGGAAAAAGGACTGAAAATCTTTTCAGTCCTTTTTGACGTTTTAGCCTCTTCAGATAAATGACCACTTTTCCTAAATAGGTTATAATAAATCTATATTGTTACGTTATGGAGGAGAAAATGAAGGAGCATAAAGACGATTTAGATGATGAACTAGTGGATCCGGATTGGGAACCTTCACCTGAGGATTTCAAGTTTGAAACGATTGATGAGGAAGAACAGACACCAAAAGATAATAATAGAAAAAGATGGGTCAAGGTTATTTCTATAGTCATTGCTGTCATGTTAGTTTTTCAAGTAGTTGGTGTTTTCTTTAGTACGTTTAGTATTGATGCGATAAGCTTCTTGCAAACGTCCTACCGTCTTTCACAACAAGATGATGTAAAACAGTATAAGCAGGCGGTTGTAACGGTCCAAGGAGAACGTTCAAGAGGAACTGGATTTGCTATTTCAGCGGACGGGTTAATTGTTACTAATCATCATGTTATCCAGGATCAGGAAAAAATTATGGTGGGCTTTTATCAAGGCGATCTATTTGAAGGTAAGGTTATCAGTAGTTATCCGGATATTGATATTGCATTTTTACAGGTAGAGGGAAGTAATTTGCCTTATTTGCCGCTAAGTGACCAAGGTGGAATGAAGAACGAAAACATTTATGTCATTGGGAATCCGTTAACTTGGACGCAAATTGCAAACGAGGGTGCCATTCTTGATACGACAGATGTAACGGTCATTTCAGCGCCAATTTATCGTGGTAATAGTGGTAGCCCAGTGATTAATATGAATGGTGAAGTAGTAGCTGTCGTTTATGCCAAACGGCGAACAACTGAATATGGTGGTAAGTCAGTAGGCCTTGCAGTACCAATCGAAAAAGTATTAGAGACACTGCCGTAAACGAGTAGGATCATTGAGTTGATCCTACTCGTTTATGTTTCCGCATCAAATTGATCTTCTAGCCATTCTAATAATTGGTTTTCGTTTTTAAATACTACATCATCTTCTTCAAAATTACGATCAATTGCTTTTAATGTATTGTTTTCTATTTTAAAATCCCAGCCTATTTTGTTAGCGTCTTGTGTTAACATGATTACCTGAATGATTTCTTCGAGCCTCACAAGTAATTCCTCCTTTATGGCATGTCTTATTGTTATGGTTCATAAAAGACTGGCAGTTTATGCTTATTTTTTTTAGTGGGTGATAATAAGGTAGTTTTCGTCATAGTTTCAATAATAATGGACGTTTTCACGGGGTGGTTAGATGAGGAAAAGACGTACCTTGTTTATTTCAGTAAAAGGTAAATCTAAGATTTTTAATAAAGAGAAAGTAACACTACATGATGGTCGAAACGTACAGGTTCAACACTGGAAAGATGGAGAGTATTCGTTTATCACCTACTTCTTTCAAATGGAAGGATTGGAAAATAAGTCAAAAGAGGAGCTTTATATGTATCTTCGCGATCAAGGTCTGGAGTTAAGGGTGCCTTTTTCTAAAGGAGCGATAACCCTGCAGAAGTTCTATAACGAGGAGAAACAACTATGCTGGGGACTAACGGTTATTGTAGGAAAGATATTGGGAAAATGAAAAAATCCCCTCAACTTTTGAGGGGATTATCATCCTAAGTGACCCAACCATACCATCCATCATATTTGAGAGAAACACAACATTTGCTTGCAAAGCTTTTAGAAAGAGCAAGGAATATGATGTAGTTGTTTTCCCTAAATCAATTTTAGGTCATGCTTGTTAATTAAAAATTTACTGGATATCTTGTATTCCTTTCCGGATTTAGTTAACGATAGTCCCGTTCCATAGTACATAAAACAATAATTGTTAAATGTCTTGTACTAAGACTTTCACTAGCGTATTCAAAATATCAACCGTAGCGCTTTAGCGATTTTATTACTTAGTTTCACCAGAACTAAATGTTAATCAACATTACTTGAAGCATCTACATCGGAACTTACGAACCATACAGTATATCTTTTACTACTCAAATCATTACGCGTAAGCGGTTTCTGGGAAACCAACTTGGAATGATTGAGTCACTTAGGGTGATAATGATCTGTTTGTTTTGTTCCTCCTTTCTTGACTATAGTATACCACGATACTGGAAAAAACAGTATGAACATTTTGTGAAATGTTTAACAAGTGAAGAAAGAAAAAAACGAGCTGATAAGCTCGTTTTATACAAGTTTCGTTGTCCAAGACTCACAGTTCCATACATCGGTAACTACGTCTTGATAAAATTCTGGTTCGTGACAGATAATCAGGATACTTCCTTTATAATCTTTCAATGCTGCTTTTAACTCAGCTTTTGCATCAACGTCTAAGTGGTTAGTAGGCTCATCTAAAACAAGAATATTCGTTTCTCTGTTAATAAGCTTACACAGACGAACTTTTGCTTTTTCTCCTCCACTTAACACAACGATTTTACTTTCGATATGTTTCGTTGTTAACCCACATTTTGCAAGGGCAGAGCGAACTTCGTACTGAGTAAGAGAAGGGAACTCATTCCAAACTTCATCAATACACGTATTGCCGTTATCTTTTTTTACTTCTTGTTCAAAATAACCTATATGTTGGTATTCACCTTTTTCAACGTTACCGTTGATCGGATTTATCTCACCAAGAATGCTACGAAGTAATGTCGTCTTACCAATTCCGTTTGCACCTACAAGGGCAATCTTTTGGCCACGTTCCATTCGTAAGTTCAGAGGTTTTGATAATGGGCTATCATAACCAATCACAAGTTCTTTTGTCTCAAAAATTAGTTTGCTTGTTGTACGTGCCGGCTTAAAGCGAAACTCAGGTTTTGGTTTCTCTTTTGCTAACTCAATAACATCCATCTTATCAAGTTTCTTTTGACGAGACATCGCCATATTACGAGTTGAGACACGGGCCTTGTTACGCGCAACGAAATCTTTTAGCTCAGAGATTTCTTGTTGTTGACGCTTGAAGGCAGATTCTAGCTGAGACTTCTTCATCTCATAAACACTCATAAAGTGGTCATAATCACCGACATATCGATTTAACTCTTGATTTTCCATATGATAGATTAAGTTGATGACACTGTTTAAGAACGGGATATCATGTGAGATTAGAATAAACGCATTGTCATAGTCTAACAGATAGCGTTTTAACCATTCAATGTGCTGCTCGTCTAGATAGTTGGTAGGCTCATCCAAAAGTAAGATATCTGGTTTTTCTAAAAGTAGTTTTGCAAGTAGAACCTTCGTTCTTTGGCCACCACTTAGATCAGTCACGTCTTTTTCAAGACCAATATCATCAAGTCCAAGTCCACGAGCGATCTCTTCAATCTTTGCATCAATAATATAAAAATCATTGTTTGTTAGAATGTCTTGGATCGTACCCATGTCATCAAGTAATTTTTCTAATTCCTCAGGAGAGGCATCCGCCATTTTATCACATATTTCATTCATTTGTGTTTCAAGGTCAAATAGATATTTAAACGCAGTTTTTAAAACGTCACGCATCGTCATGCCACGCGCTAATACAGAGTGTTGATCAAGGTAACCAACACGAACGTTTTTTGACCATTCAACCTTTCCTTCATCAGGCTGAAGTTTACCAGTAATGATGTTCATAAAGGTAGATTTACCTTCACCGTTAGCCCCGATTAATCCGATATGCTCACCTTTTAAAAGACGAAAAGATACGTCATTGAAAATAGCTCGATCACCAAAGCCATGGCTTAAATTTTTCACTGTTAAGATACTCATGATCTCACCCTTTATATATAGGGAAATTCCCCGAATTTTTTATGTCTATTTACGCATACTTTATAGATTATAAACGAGATGCCAGATCATTTCAAAGGAAAAATACAACTGTTCGTATGAAACAACTTAATTTCCTAACACAAACAAAAGAAATCACTCACAAAGAGTGATTTCTAAGCTAATTACTTTTTCACTGTTTCAAGATACTCATCATAAGTCATTTGTTTGTCAACTAATCCGTTCGGAGTAAAATCCATAATGCGATTAGCAATCGTTTGAATAAACTGATGGTCATGTGATGCAAACATCATTGAACCTTTAAAAGCAATTAAACCATTATTGACAGCTGTAATTGACTCTAAGTCTAAGTGGTTTGTAGGCTCATCTAATAGCAATACGTTAGAGCCACTTAACATCATTTTTGAAAGCATACAACGAACTTTTTCTCCACCAGAAAGGACACTTGCTTTTTTCAATACTTCTTCACCAGAGAAGAGCATTCTTCCTAAGAAACCACGTAAGAAGCTTTCTGAATCATCTTGAGGTGAGAACTGACGTAACCAATCAACTAGGTTAAGGTCGCAGCCTTCAAAGAATTTTGAGTTATCTTTTGGAAAATAGGATTGAGATGTCGTTACACCCCATTTAAATGAGCCGCTATCAGCTTCCATTTCACCCATTAAGATTTTAAAAAGTGTCGTTTTTGCAAGTTCGTTTGGACCAACTAAGGCAATTTTGTCACCTTTATTCATCACGAATGAAACATTGTCTAACACTTTTTCACCATCAATTGTTTTTGTTAAGCCGTCAACACGAAGAAGATCGTTTCCGATTTCACGTTCAGGTGTAAAACCAACAAACGGATAACGACGAGATGATGGGCGAATATCATCTAATGAGATTTTGTCTAATAATTTCTTACGAGACGTTGCTTGCTTCGATTTTGATGCATTTGCACTAAAACGAGCGATAAAGTTTTGAAGCTCTTTGATTTTTTCTTCTTTCTTTTTGTTGGCATCGTTAGCCATTCTTGAAGCCAATTGGCTAGACTCATACCAGAAATCATAGTTACCAACATAAATTTGAATTTTGCTAAAATCTAAGTCAGCAATGTGCGTACAAACTTTGTTTAAGAAGTGACGGTCATGGGATACAACGATAACCGTATTTTCAAAGTTAATTAAAAACTCCTCTAACCATTGAATTGCTTTAATGTCTAAATGGTTTGTAGGCTCATCAAGTAATAGAACATCAGGCTTACCGAATAAGGCTTGTGCAAGTAACACTTTTACCTTTTCTCCACCGGATAAGTCTGCCATTTTCTTGTTGTGTAAATCTTCACCGATACCAAGGCCTTTTAAAAGGATCGCAGCTTCAGACTCTGCTTCCCAACCGTTCATTTCAGCAAATTCACCTTCAAGCTCAGCTGCTTTCATTCCGTCCTCATCAGTGAAGTCAGCTTTCATATAAATCGCATCTTTTTCTTGCATTACCTGGTAAAGTCTGGCATGGCCCATAATCACAACTGTCATTACGTCCACATCTTCGAATTCATAGTGGTTCTGCTTTAATACAGCTAAACGCTGACCAGGTCCCATATGAACATCGCCTGTTTGCGATTCAATTTCCCCAGATAATATTTTTAAAAATGTCGATTTTCCAGCACCGTTTGCTCCAATTAAACCGTAGCAATTTCCAGGTGTAAACTTTATATTTACATCCTCGAATAATTTGCGATCTCCATAACGTAAACTAACATTTGAAACAGTAATCATCTATTATTATTCCTCCATCAAGTCAATATCCTTCAAATTATAACAGATAAATAGAGAGAGGACAAAAAAGTTTCCAAAATACATCAATTTTGTTATAGTTGCTACATATTTAGTTTTACGAAATAAAATATAGGTGGTGTTTTCTTTGAGAGAATATTTAATTGTACTAAACAAAGATGAGGATACGATTTCTTTTGTAGACTTAGCAACGAATAAGGTTGAAAAGACGATTGAAACAGATTTTAACCCACATGAGGTTGTTGTCACACCTGATGGGAAGAAAACGTATGTTACATGTTCTTTAGGAAATAAAATTAACATCATTAATAATGAAACATTTGAAATCCAAAAGCGCTTAGAGCATCCAGATTTTAATTTTCCGCATGGGCTTGGTGTAACTCCAGATGGAAAAAAAGTTTATATGGCATCTACATACAGTGAAAAAGTATTTATTATCGATGCTGACACTGATGAAATTGAAAAAGTATTTCCTACATATCAAAAGTTATCTCACATGATTTCGTTTTCTCCTGATGGAAAAACGGTATACGTACCAAACATCGGCAGTCACAATATGACAGTTGTGGATGTGGAAAAAGAAGAGATCGTTAATCATTTTCCAGTAGGACAGGGGCCAGAGGGGGTTGCTGTTCATCCAAACGGAAAATACCTCTATGTAGCAAACCAGCATGACAATACGTTGTTTGTTATTAATGTAAAGACACTTGAGGTTGAGCATAAACGTCGTATTGGCGCTGTACCGATTCGGATCGTCTTTTCTCCAGACGGAAAATATGCTCTTATACCAAACCGTGAAAGTGGAGATTTATCGATTATTGAAACAGAGCACGAGCTAAAAGGAAACGTTCGCCCATGGGAAGTAAAACGTATCCGTGTTGGGGTTTGGCCAGGTGGAACGGTATTTAATGAAGATGGCTCGTTTGCCTATGTCGCTAATAACAAAACGAATGACGTATCAATTATTAATATGAGTACGTTAAAAGAAGAGGGTACGATTGATGTAGGTGTGCATCCTGATGGGATTGCGTATTTGAAGAAGTAAAGGTAAAGGGACTAGCTCTATTGAGGTAGTCCCTTTCTCTGAAATTAAAAATATACCCTATAAAGCTTGCACCAATTCATAATTCATAATTGCCAATTCATAATTAATTCAGTTCTTCCGCCCGCGCGCATGCTCGTTTGTCGCTTTTACGGCAGCGCCAATCAGTTCAGTGAAATTGCCTTCGTTTAATACACTAACTCCTGCAGCTGTTGAACCGCCTGGAGTCGTTACTTGCTCGCGTAAATCGCTAGGTGGGTAGCCTGCTTCCAACATCTGTGCAGAACCTGCAACCATCTTCGTTACAAGTTTACGAGCTTGTTCCTGACTAATTCCGTAACTTACTGCGGCTTTTTCTAGAGCCTCGCAAAAAAGGTACAGAAAAGCAGGTGCACTACCAGTAACGGCTGTTAAGTCATGAACTTGCTCTTCTGTTAATTCCTCGTAGTCACCGATAGCTGCTAAGATCATTTCAATAATTTGACGATGTTCATTAGTGACATAATGCCCACAAACAAAAGTTGAGATAGATGCTTGCAACTGTGCCGCAGTATTTGGCATAATCCAGCACACTGGAGTTCCTTCTGGTAGATGGCCTTGCATAAAAGTGGTATCAATTCCCGCAGCAACTGTAATGACCAACTGTTTATTTATTAAAGGAGAAAGCTCTTGAAATAACCCTTCATGTGCACTTGGAGGAGCAGCAGATATAATAATATCACTTTGTTCAACAGCTGTTCGCCAGTCGCTTGTCTCGTTGATATTATATTTTTTGGCAAGCTCTAGTCGCTTCACATCATCAGTTTGATTTGCGACCGTTAAGCGTAAGTTATTATTTTGTTTCATTAATCCTGAGATAATCGCTTCTGCCATTCTCCCAGCACCTATCATTAAAATATTCATATTCCCACGTCCTTTCCATTACTTACAATAGCAAAGTAGGGGTAGGAAATAAAGGAAAGTGGTTAGGGTTTTATCATTTCTGCCGCTGTACTTGCAGCAAGCATTTTGTTGATATCCTGACAATACTGACGGGATAAGTCAAAAGAAGGTGGAGTTGTAATCTCCTTAAAGTAGTGAAGAAACTGGTCATTTCGTTCAAACCAGTCATGTCTGTCTGTAAAGCTATAATCAACATCTTTCCAGGCCTGATCTAAGGTTGGACTATAGACAATTGGTTTTGTAGGTTTGCAGGAAATGCTAACAGTTTGTAAAGTAGTGCTACTGTCCTTAGTAAACATTTCTGGCCAGTAATCGCTTCTAGATGCGGTATGGGGAACAGTTGAAGCAAACTGATAGATGTCGTTACCTAAATTTTCATAACCAAATAGAGTACAATATAATTTTTTTCCAATTTCAACCCTCTGATTTACATTCGCGAAATCAGAGACAGTCGTGCCTGCTAGACGAGTTTTCTTTGGCTTTACTTGGTAAGGAAACAGCACGTACGTAAATTGTAGTAGCTCCTGTAATTTAAATAGAATATTATCAAGCACTTTTTCTTTATAGTCTGGGTGGTGAATGACTCTTTTTTCAATGTAATTTTGTTCATTAATGATTAAGGCCACGGTGAGAAGTTGACTGTCTTGTCTTTCTAAAAAATAGTCCCAAAACGTTCTCATAAATGTTGAAACATGAAATTTGGGCAGAAGATAAAATAGGTTTCTGCCTTTCTGTTTGCTAGCCTCATATAATAACAATTGCGGATAGGCATCATGAAAAATTAATGCGTTGGCTCGTTCTAGGAAAGAGAAAAAGTCGTTGCAAGAAGTACTAGAAATGATTTTCGGTAGCATGCTCCCTTTTAAATCTGTCATATTCCAGCCGCCATTTCTCGAGACGAGGTGAGCGAGAAATGCCCAATGGATTTCTGGATGCTTTTGATAAAAGTCAAGGTAAGCTTTCGTTCTAGTAACATTGTTCCGATTAAGCTTATGTGTTTTTGTTTCAATTTCCTTTACAAGAGCACGATTTGCCTGAGTTAAAGGAGTGGGAACTTGTTTGTTATCAGCTAGCTTCCTTTGCAAATCTTGTAGAGTAATTTCTGAAAATGAAAGCTTGTTCCAACGTTTCGTACTACTTTTTTCATATTTATTTGACTCATAGGTATCGGCAAGTAAATCAATCCCGTGTTTAGGTAGTTGGATTGCTTTTTTTAAAACATTCGTCACTTGATCAAACATGTAAATCCCTCCATGCGATAAACTATGAATGGTGGGATTTAATGGTTCTTATTCTAGTGCGTTCCCTAACGGTTTCAGGCTAAAATAATCTAAAGCTACGTTTACTTCATTGATGTTATACGTTTTTTTCTCAAGACAAAATTGAATCACTAAATCGAAAATGTCGTTATCAGACAAGGAGAAACCAGCAGAACTTAACAGTTTGTCGGTTTCTTTTTTTGTTAGTTCAAGAGCAAATGCGAGGGCTACTGCAGTGCTTTTGTTGACACGGTAGGAAGGGTTTGAACGAATTTTAGAAAAGTGACGGCGGTCAATACCTGCCTTTTTATAAAGAGACGCATCTGTGTATCCCTTTAGATCAATAAAACGAAATAGTACCTGTGCAAATGACGGTTTTCGGTTGGCTTTCACGAAGTTTTCAAGTTCGTTATGGAGAATGTCTTGCAAGAAGCAAATCTCCTCTTCTAGTGAATCAGCTATATATAAGTGTAAGTGCCTTTCAACATACTCCTGTAGCTCTAAGAAAAATGCTTGATTAAGCATAGGTAGCACCTCCATAATTGTCGCTTGTGTAGCGACCAAATCAAGTCCGAACTTAGCTAAGATTATAACATGAACAATATGAAAGGATGAGAGGGAAATGAATAAAAATGTAACGGAAATTATTTTTTTACTTGATCGCAGTGGGTCAATGGAGGGTCTTGAAGAAGACACAATTGGCGGATTTAATGCATTTATTAACAAACAAAGACAGTTAGCTGGTGAAACGATGGTGACAACGGTTCTCTTTGATGATCAGTATGAAATTTTATGGAATGGTGTCAATGCTGAAGAAGTGAGGTTAACTAATGATAACTATTTTGTTAGAGGCTCGACTGCTCTCCTTGATGCAGTAGGAAAAACGATACTAGAGGTAGGGCATCGATTAGCCAAGACAAAAGAGCCTGGTAAGGTGATTTTTGTTATTACAACTGATGGACAGGAAAATGCTAGTCGTGAATTCACTTATAAAAAAGTAAAAGAGTTAATCAGACACCAACAAGAGAAGTATAGCTGGGAGTTTATCTTTCTAGGAGCTAATATCGACGTTGCAAGAGAAGCAGATAGTCTCGGAATTTCAATGGAACAGACGTTTAGTTTTGAGGCTTCAAAACATGGTGTTGAAGCTATGTATGAAATGGTGTGCGAAGCGGTGTCGGAGAAGAGAGTACTATAAAGAGTAAAAAAGCTTGGGAGAAATCTCAAGCTTTTTCATTGTTATTTTTCCAAAGTTTATGAAATGGGCACTCTGATAGAGCAGTTTCATCATCCCGGAGAAAATATTGTTTCCATTCATAATTGTCGTCTTGCCCATATTTTTTTAGTTCTGGGTGGGCGGGAGCGGAATCGTACGCCTCAAGTCTTGTTCGAATGTTATCTTTTATCTTCTGGCTTAACTCTGGAGAACGATTGAATTCATCTAACACCCAACGCGGAGTAATAGCTAATGTAAAGACATCAGTTCGTCTGCTCTCGCGCTGTTTATGAGCAGGTGTTCCGCAATAGACGAAGTATTGCTGCCCATGAAAGCAGAATTCCCAAATGTTATTGTCTGCTTCCGTAGGGATATGGTCTGGCCATTGTATTTCATCTAGTTCACTTACCCGATTTAACAGCGACCAAAATAAAGCTTCATAATCTTCTACTGAGTACTCTTGTATTAGGTCAAGAGGTGTTTCAAATAGAACTATTAATGAAGAAAAGTTCCCTGTGTCTCTTGAAGTTTCGCTATATTCTTTTAACAAAGTAGCTAACTCTTCTACTGCTTTTTCTTCTCTAGGGTCTAAGATAAAAGCGAAACGAAAATGATTGAGACGAAATCCTTGGGTTGCTGGAATACAAGGAAATAGGTGCTCTTTATCACTCATCTTTTTTGCAAAAGAATCATATGCGTCATTTTGCCAAGTTTGCATAGAAGTTCGCATTGACTCGATTGTATCAGTGTCAAATAGTTGGGTCATGTAAACTCCTCCTTACCTAGACAATTTATTGTAGTAAAGGTAATTGGGTGAGTGATTGGTGGGCCCAAATTGAAATGGGAATTATGGATTATGAATGAAGAATGTAGAATTATGAATGTAGAATGTAGAATGTAAAATGCAAAATGGAGAATTTACAATGAAGAAATCTTTAAAGTGGAAATTGACAATAAAAAAAGACTAAGCTTATCAGCTTAGCCTCTAACATACGAACTTAACTTGCGGGGCGTTTTTCCATTTGAATGGTTTGTAACCGTCTAAAGAGCTTTGTTTTTGAGAATGTATAGATGGCTAGTGCGACCCAGATAAATGAAAATGCTAGTAAATGAATTCCTCCGAACGGCTCATTGAAAAGAAAAATACCGATAATTAAAGTAATCGTTGGTGCTAAGAACTGCAAAAATCCGATGGTAGCTAATGGTATTCTTCTTGCGCCGATAGCGAATAACAACAGTGGTATCGCTGTAGCAGCTCCGCCTCCAGCAAGAAGCCATAAGGTTGATAAAGAGTTCAGATAGAAGGCTTCAGTAATTGATGAGTAGATCATCGTTAAATAAATAAGAGCTACCGGTGTGACAATCATCGTTTCTACCGCAAGACCTGTTAACGCTCCGACCTCTACTTTCTTCTTTAACACTCCGTAAAAAGCAAAACTAATAGCTAAAGTTAATGAAATAAAAGGTACTCCGCCTGTATAGATTGCTAGTATCACTACTCCAGCCGTTGCTAAGAGAAAAGATAATGTTTGCCATTTAGTTAGAATTTCCTTAAAAAATATCATTCCAAATACAACGCTAACGAGTGGATTAATATAGTATCCTAGACTTGCTTCTACTAAATGTCCATTATTTACGGCCCAAATATAAGTGAACCAATTAAAGCTAATAAAACCTGCAGCCATTGTAATGAAAAGTAGTTGCTTTTTATTGGCGAGCATTGTTTTAAACTCAGTTACGAATGTTGGTACTTTCCTTAAAAGAACCAAAATACCACTTACAAAAATTAGTGACCAAATTATTCGGTGAGCAAGGACGACATCTGCTGGCACATGAGCAACTAGCTTCCAATAAAGGGGTAGTAGTCCCCAAAAGATATAAGCCCAGAGAGCAGAAACAAACCCAATTCCATGTTGATCCAATTTAATTTTACCCATGCTTAGCCCTCACTTCTTCAAGTTTCCTACACACATTTTAACGACAGAAAGGAAAATAGTAAATGGAGAAATTTCGCGAATCGAAAATATTTTTTTGTCTTTACTGGAAATTAGTTCAAAGTATAAACTGTTAGTGGATAAACTATAGATAGGAGCAGACTATTCTGATAATGTCTATCTATTTGACTAATATGAGAAAAGAGGAACATACAAGATGATGCGAAATTATCGCTGGATCTATCTTTTGCCAATTTTATGGATAGTCATTGGAGTTATTCTTCACTTACATGCTCCAAACATGGAACAGTTAGTCCGTGAAAAAGGACAGATTTCTGTACCGGAGGGCTTTCCTTCGAAAATAAAGGCAGAAATGCTAGAAGAACATGGTGGCGTTACAGGAGAAGCGGTTCTAGTCGTTTATCATCATGAGAATGGTTTAAACGAGGAACAGTATCAACAGATTAAGGAAAAAATTTCACAGATTGGTACTGACTTAGGAACGGCAAAAGTGCAACAAGTAATTACTCCATTCGATAGTGATGAGCAAAAAGATTTACTAGTAAGTGAGGATGGAACCACTATGTTAGTGGTCCTGATGATGAAAATGGGTGTCACGGAGGTAACATATGTTAGGCCTGAAATTGAAAAAGCAACGCAAGTGGAAGGCGTTAGCTCTTATTTAACAGGTTCAGCAGTGATAGCAGAGGATGTCATCATTAGTTCAGAAGAGGGCTTAGCAAAAACTGAGATCATTACCGTCATATTTGTTCTAGGTATATTACTGTTTGTGTTTCGCTCGTTAGCTGCTCCACTTGTGCCGCTGATTACCGTTGGTGCTTCCTACTTAGTAAGCGTACCGATTGTTGCGTATTTGATTGAATATATGAATTTTCCTGTCTCGAATTTTACGCAAATATTTATCGTTGCTGTTTTGTTTGGGATTGGGACTGATTACTGTATCCTACTTTTAACACGTTTTAAGGAAGAATTAATTTTAGGGAAAAATCGTGTAGACGCAATGGTTACTACATACAAAGCTGTTGGAGCAACTGTTTTCTATAGCGCTTTAACTGGCTTTATTGGATTTTTTGCAATTGGGTTTGCCGACTTTGATCTATATCGATCAGCGGTAAGTGTGGCTGTAGGTATTGTCGTTCTAATTATTGGTCTTTGGGTTTGGGTTCCGACCGCGATGCTATTATTAGGGGAAAAATTATTTTGGCCAGCAAGAGGGAAGTTAACCTCAAGTAAAAGCTGGATATGGAATAAACTAGGTCGTTTTTCAGTCTACAAACCTGGCTGGACGATTGTTGTATTAGCATTATTACTAATACCTGCACTATTGTTTCATCGTGGTGCCACATCGATGGACACATTAAATGAAATTGGTAATGAATACGACTCGGTCATGGCTTTTGAAATTATCTCAGAGAAGTTTAGTGAAGGTCAAGCGTTTCCTGTAAGTGTCGTATTAGAAAACGACGAAGAGTGGAGTAACCAAGAATGGATGCCTTACATTGAACTTGTCACTCAAGAGTTAGTAAAGATTGATGGAGTCAAAGAAGTTCGCAGTGCGACTCGACCTAAAGGTGAACGGATGGAGGAGTTTACACTCCCTTATCTGTTAGGGGAAGTGAATGATGGGCTATATGAAATTAGTGACGGCTTAGAAGAAATAAGAGAAGCTTTGTTAGAGATAGCTACAGAATTAACAGACGGGCAAAGTGATATGAGAACTGCTCAGCAAGATGTTGGGAAACTTGTTGATGGAACACGAGAGTTACAAGAAGGAGCAGAGCAAATCCAGGAAGAAATGGAGAAAGTTAGCTCTGGTACACAACAGTCAGTAGCAGGTTTAGCTCAATTGAATGGTAGTATCTCAGGAATTGCAAATCAAATGCTGCAATTAACTGAGGGCAGTACGTTACCGCCGGAATTAGCGTTTGCCATTACTAGTCTAGCAGACGGTCTAGCTCAAGTAGGTGGAGGGATCACAGAAATTCAAGGTGGTCTAACAGAAATCGGTGCAGGACAGCAACAAATTGCCACTGCAACAGGTGAAATAGCTTCAGGTATTGGTGACCTTCGTACTGGGCAAGACGAAATAGGTGGGGCTTTTGGTGAAATTGAAGAAGCGTTTGCTGAACTAGCTGAAGGCTTAGAAGAAATTGCTGACGGTATTGAAGAGATTGAAGAAGGGTTAGCGGAAGTTCAAGATCTTTTTGAAGAAATTGCTAATCAAAAAGCAAATCCGTTATCAGGCTTTTTCGTTCCGCAGACATTGTTTGATAATGGCGATTTAGACCAACTTTGGGAAACTTATACGACCCCAAATCACTTAGTTGCCAAATTTGATGTGATTCTCGATGTTTACCCATATAGTAATGAAGCCATTGAGGTTGTTAACGTGATTGAGGAACGAATGCAAATCGCTTTAAAAGGAACACCCCTTGAAGAAAATCGCTTTTCTATTGGTGGTTTAACGAGTGTAAACCGTGATTTAAAAACGATTTCAGATGAAGACTTTAATCGAACCGCGATTGTTATGCTATCAGGGATTTTTATTGTACTAGTGATATTACTTCGTTCACTAATCATGCCATTATACATAATGGCGTCATTAATTATTACCTATATCGCGGCTATTTCATTTACTGAGATTATTTATATTGATCTTTTAGGTCATGCGGGGCTTAGCTGGGCGGTACCGTTCTTTGGATTCGTGATGTTAATGGCCCTTGGAGTCGACTACTCAATCTTTTTAATGGGGCGCTTTACCGAAAATATGAGAGATATGCCGTTAAAGGAAGCGTTAGTTAGTGCAATGGGGCAAATTGGGACGGTCATTTTATCAGCTGCGATCATTCTAGCGGGAACGTTTGGAGCAATGATGCCTTCTGGCGTCATGTCACTAATGCAAATAGCGACTCTTGTATTGGTAGGGCTGTTGTTGTATGCGTTTTTCATGTTACCGTTATTCATCCCGGTCATGGTTCAGTTATTTGGTGACAAGAACTGGTGGCCGTTTAAAGCTCTGAAATAATTTAGGAAGATCAACATTGTTTACACAGTGTTGGTCTTTTATGTTTACCTGTCCAAAACTAGGGGTAAAGAAACCTTATACTCATCCTGGGAGGTTGATCCATATGAAAACTGAAAAAGAACAAATTGATTAAATGATCAATGAGGGTCTTGGTGGTGGAACCATTGACGATGAGAAGGATAAAAAGCAAATTGAAAATCCGCTATCAAAAAAGAAGCATAAGCAAAGCGAAAAAGAAAACTCAATGACGACCAATTTTGAAGATACCAAAAAGCTGGGCAAAGAAATGGACCAGATGAAAACGAATCAACAAATTAAAGAAGAGGGTTTAACACCTGACCCATTATAGGAATGACACCCGCGTCTTGCGGGTGTTTTCTTTTGTTGCTAAGTGCCTCGCCCAGTACAATGTGATATAGTAATGGATAGTGAAGTTGGAAAGGATGTTTTTATGAAAAAAGTAGTTTTGTGTGAAAAGCCATCAGTTGCCCGGGATATTGCTAGAGTCTTGAATTGCCCGAAAAAAGGCAATGGATTCCTAGAAGGTAATGAGTATATTGTTACTTGGGCACTTGGACATTTAGTAACCTTAGCAGATCCAGAAGTTTATGATGAAAAATATAAAGCGTGGAAATTAGAAGATTTACCGATGCTACCGAATGAATTAAAGCTCGTTGTGATTAAGCAAACAGGGAAGCAGTTTCAAGCGGTTAAGAGTCAGCTAGTAAGAAAAGACGTCAACGAGGTCATTATCGCAACTGATGCCGGTCGCGAAGGAGAATTAGTAGCAAGATGGATAATTGAAAAAGCAAATGTGAAAAAGCCACTGAAACGTCTCTGGATTTCTTCAGTCACTGACAAAGCGATTAAAGACGGCTTTAAACAATTGAAAAGTGGAAAGCAATATGAAAATTTATATCATTCCGCTGTCGCAAGGTCAGAAGCAGACTGGTTTGTGGGAATTAATGCAACAAGAGCATTAACGACAAAGTTTAATGCACAGTTGTCTTGCGGCCGTGTCCAAACACCAACGATCGCAATTATTGCCTCGCGCGAAGAGGAAATCAAAAAGTTCCAACCAAGAGAATTCTATGGTATTACTGCGCAAACCAAGGATAAGCTGAAACTCACCTGGCAGGATCAGAAAACCAATGACATTAAAACGTTTGATAAACAGAAAAGTGATGAGCTAATCAAACTCCTCCAAAATCAAAAGAGTGCACAAGTCGTTGACGTGGAGAAAACGGCTAAGAAAAGTTATGCACCGCAATTATATGATTTGACTGAATTGCAAAGAGATGCGAACAAGGCTTTTGGTTTCTCTGCCAAAGAAACATTGTCGATTATGCAAAAGTTATATGAGCAGCACAAGGTGTTAACCTATCCGAGAACGGACTCTCGTTTTATTTCTACGGATATTGTAGAGACACTCAAAGATCGTGTGAAGGCTAGCGGTATCGGCCCTTATGCAAAAATAGCTGCGAAAATATTAAAATCTGGGATTAAAGCAAATAAATCCTTCGTTGATAACAGTAAAGTCTCAGATCACCATGCCATTTTGCCTACAGAAGAGTTTGTAAACCTGGCGAAATTTACGGAAAAAGAGCGTAAAATCTATGATCTAGTTGTAAAACGATTTTTAGCGGTTTTATCAGAGCCATTTTTATACGAGCAAACGAAATTGAAAGCAAAAGTTGGTTCGGAAGTGTTTATCGCAAGTGGAAAAATTGTTCAATCAATGGGTTGGAAGGAAGTTTACGAAAATCAATTTTCAGATGAAGAAGAGGATGATGTCAAAGATCAACAGTTGCCTGTTATTTCAAAAGGTGACACGTTGAACTTACTTTCGATCACTCAAACAAAAGGCCAAACAAAACCACCAGCGCCATTTAATGAAGCGACGTTATTAACTGCGATGGAAAACCCTGCGAAATACATGGCAACTAATGATAAGGAACTCGCGAAAACATTAGGAAAAACGGGTGGACTTGGAACGGTAGCAACTCGAGCAGACATTATTGAAAAACTCTTTAATACCTTTTTATTAGAAAAAAGAGGTAAAGATATTTTTGTTACCTCAAAAGGAAAGCAGCTTTTAGAGCTTGCTCCTGAAGATTTGAAATCACCTGCCTTAACAGCTGAGTGGGAGCAAAAGCTTGAAGCTATCTCTAAAGGACAGCTCAGTAAAGATGTGTTTATTAACGAAATGAAAAGCTATGCTAAGCTTGTTGTGAATGAAATAAAAATGAGCAATGAGAAATTTAAGCATGATAATCTAACAGGAAGCAAATGTCCGGAATGTGGGAAGTTGATGTTAGAAGTGAATGGCAAGCGCGGAAAAATGCATGTTTGCCAAGACCGTGAATGTGGCCATAGGAAAACGATTTCGCAAACAACCAATGCGAGATGTCCGAACTGTAAGAAAAAGTTAGAGCTACGTGGTGAAGGTGAGGGGCAAATGTTCGTTTGTAAGTGCGGACACAGAGAAAAGCTCTCTACTTTTACGGAGCGTAGAAATAAAGAGAAGCAATCGAAAGTTTCCAAAAAGGATGTCTCTAAGTATTTAAAGCAACAGAATAAAGAAGATGATGTACCTTTTAACAATCCTTTTGCTGAGGCACTAGCGAAACTGAAGAAATAATAAAGACGAGCACGATTCATTTCGTGCTCGTTTCTTTTTTGGGGGAAAAGTGTTAATTTAGGAACCTTACATGCGTAATTAACCCGTTTTCAATTTTGTAAACTGCGACAACGTGACGCTCTTCTGTAGATCCTCTTGAACCTGTTACTCGTTCTTCGTCTAGGACATAATTTTCTAATACAATTCTAGAAACTAAGCGACAATGAAGATTAGGGCTTTCCTGAAAAAGTAGATCATATCGTTTTCGCATTGCTTCTTTATTTTCCATAAGTACATTGCCTGCGCCGTCTTCAACAAAGCAATTCTCTGAATAGCACTCCATAAATGTTTCTAGATCACGATTATTATAGGCTTCTAGCTGCTTTTGAGCTGGCACTGAAATATCAGACATAAAAGAACCTCCTTAGTATGTAGTCATAACGTATTATACACATCTGAAGTGGACAGGAATAGTAAAAAACTGACTAGGAGTCTTTCGATGAAAAAAAACATATCCAACCTAAGAAACCCAGAACTAGATGAGAAGATTTCACAGGAACTCTCAGGAATGACCTTTACTAAGAATTTTCGCTCACATACAGCCGAAGAGTGGTATGTATTTCTACCGAGCTATTATGACCCTGAAACAACAGGCGCAGTAGGTAAAGCCATTATTCATTATGATCTCATCGGAAATCGCGATATTTTTATTAATACAACGATTATTTTTGATGATCCTAGATTATTTGATCCAAAAGTTTATCCGTTAGTTTACGCGATCTCTGATGAATTAGTAAATCGTTTAGTTGGATATTCAAACACCTTACTTTCTGTTCATGCGGGAGGAAACTCGTTTCAAGCAGAATATGTTCACTAAAAAAGAAGCACCCCTAATGTTAAAGGGTGCTTCTTAGTTGAATTGTGGGTTTAAGCGATTTTGTTTTTCTCGCTTGCGACTATACATGTTCTCATCTGCTAATTGAATTATCGCTTCGATATCTTTACCTTTGCTACAAGTTGCAAATCCCATCGAAACACTTATCGAGAACTTATATTGCCCAGAAATCTCTTTCAGTCTATCATTAATACGCTCGTTTAATGAGACAAGAACTTCGTCCGTAAGATTAGGAGCAATAATAATAAATTCATCGCCACCCCAACGCACAACGATATCTGTTTTACGTGTTTCTGAATTTAGCACATAAGCAATTCTCTTAATCACGTCGTCACCCATCAGATGACCGTGAGTATCATTGATGTATTTAAATGAGTCAATATCAACAATGCAAATTGAAAGATTGTTTTTTTGTTTTAGTAGCTTTGGAAGTTTTTGCGAGATAAACACTCGATTGTATAAGTTTGTTAGATGGTCACGCTCTGCCATTAACTTCGTTTGGTCATACATGATCCCAACGGTTAAAAATGCGATTTGGTTGATTAAAAGTAAAAATATGAAATTTTTACCGAAATCTATGTATACAATGGCTACGAGTAACAAAATAAAACTTAAAAATAATGATGTCCTTACTCCAATATGTCTCATATATTATCACCTATTTATTTTATCGACAGGTATTTCTAATTTATTTACACTACAAATAATGGTATTTTTTCACATGGATGCAGGAATTTAAAGAGTTTTCAAGAATAGTATGTAGGTAGGTTTAACTATATGCAAGGAGGCTCTTTAATGAGATCAATCATAAAATCGACATGGATGGCCATCGTTTTCACCTTAGTATTTGGGCTCATCTTTAGTAACCAAGCAGGAGCGAAAAATACGTCTTTTCATTATGTTGCTTTAGGAGATTCGCTAACTGTGGGACTAGAACCACAGCAGTACTGGGATGCAAATGCCCCTGTGTTTGGCTTTGTTGATCGTGTCTATGAACAAGCGCTTTTTTATGGAAAGACAAACGTGAAAAACTATGGAGTAAATGGATTAACGAGTACAGGGTTAAAGAACATTCTTGTGACTATGGATCAGGGGAGCGCAGCGGCGAAAGCTGATATTCAAGAAACATTGCGAGATCCAAGGATTGATCAATTGTTGAAGTCAACAAATAGTTTAAAAGCAGATATTGTAAAAGCTGACTTAATTACAATTACCATCGGTGGTAACGACTTCGGTGCAAGAACGTATATAGACATACGTGATTTAAATGAACAAGAGGTACAAATTTTTTTAGATGAAAAGATCTCTGTTTATCAAGAAAACATAAAAGAAACATTAAATGTTATTTATAGATTAAATCCAGAAGTAACGGTTGTTATTGCTGACCAGTACAATCCTTTTCCTCGAGTTAATCAAGACATGTATAAGAAATTAACGTTACTAAGTACACAATTTACCAAGGTTCTAGAAGGGATTTCTGCTCAATATAAAAAAGATGGTTATGAGCTAATCTTGGCGCCCGTGGCAAAAAGTTTTATTAATAGAGAAATTTCTTACACACATATTTTAAGAGCTGATATTCACCCAAATCAAAAAGGGTACGATGTCATGGCGAAAGTGATTTCAGAGCTGTTATGGGGTGTTTATCATGAGGCACCACCTAGTGAGAAAGAGATCACCATTTACGTGAAAGGTAAGGAGCTAGTAACTCCCTTTGATCCTGTGATTTCTAATGGAAGTACGTTTGTCCCTATTAGGGAATATGCGGAGAGTTTAGGTGCTACAGTAGCTTGGCAGGGTGCGACACAGAGTGCGGTTGTGAAGCTTGATCAGGAGGTTATAACCTTCACTGTCGGATCTGATTTCATTAGTGTAGGCAATGAGAGAGTGGCTTTGAATGATAAAGTGCAATTGATTAACGGAAAAGTCTATGTTCCTTTGCGAGCAATTGCTGAAGGCTTAAAATTTGATGTTACTTACAGTAAAGCAACGAAACGAGCATTTATTAATTAATGGCGTGGGTCTTCCACGCTTATTTTCATTCTTATTGTACATACTAAATTTGTAATTACGGCAAAAATAGGGGTGTGCAAACATGTATCGGTTATATACACATAATGATTTAGACGGGGTTGGCTGTGGAATTGTCGCTAAGCTAGCTTTTGATGGGAATGTCGAAATTCGTTACAACTCGGTCATGGGGTTAGACTTTCAGGTTTCGAGGTTTTTAGAAAAGCCTAGAAAAGAAGATCAACTTTTCATTACAGATTTATCAGTCAGTGAAGACAATGAAAAAGGCCTAGATAAATACGTAAAGAGTGGCGGAAAGGTTAATTTAATTGACCATCACAAAAGTGCTCTTCATTTTAACAATTACAGCTGGGCGAGTGTACAGGTAGATTATGACGATGGTCGTTTAGCTTCAGCTACTAGTCTTTTTTACGAACATCTTAAAAATGAGGGTCTCATTACACCTACAAATTCTATTGAAGAGTTTGTGGAACTTGTGCGTCAGTATGACACTTGGGAATGGGACCAAAATGAAAATGTAACGGCAAAACGTTTGAATGATTTATTTTTTATGCTTTCTATTGATGAATTTGAGGAACGAATGGTAGAGAGATTAAAGAAAAATGAGGCGTTTGCATTTGATGAATTTGAAGAAAAAATGCTAGCGTTAGAAGAGGAAAAAATTCAACGATATGTTCGCAAAAAGAAGCGCGAGCTAGTCCAAACGTTTATAGATGATTATTGTGTCGGTATTGTCCATGCCGAATCGTATCATTCAGAACTTGGCAATGAATTAGGCAAGGATAACGCTCACCTAGATTACATAGCAATTGTCAGTGTTGGTGGCAAGAGAATGAGTTTGCGAACGATTCATGAATATATTGATGTTTCTGAAATTGCTGGAAATTATGGCGGTGGTGGACATGCAAAGGCATCTGGTTGTTCATTAACGCCAGAAGCATATGAGTACTTTGTAGCAGAGCCTTTTAAAATTGATCCTATGAGAGCAGATGCTTTTAGAAATCAATATAACTTAAAGGAGTCTATTCACGGTTCACTATATGAAAATCGGGATGACGATCAATTCTTTGTGTACCCTTCTGACGAAGATGAGTGGACTGTTGAACGCAATGGATCTCCTGTCGAGGAAGAGTTTGTATCATTTCAAGAAGCTGAAAACTATATAAAACGTAACTATTCTGCATGGTTAGTAAGGGATGAAATATATGTCCAGTTTTTAAAGGAAAACGTGATTGAACTGAAACTCTATGCAAAAGAACAAGGTGATGTTGCGCCTTACCAACTAGATCTTGAACAGCATGAAGGAGAGCTTTACTCTCATTAAAAAAGTCGAGGACGATTTAATCGTCCTCGACTTTTTAAATTCCACGTACCATAATTGTTTTCGTTTCTCTTATCTGATGTTGCGCTTCTTCTAATTGAGCACGCTGCTCAGGTGATGCGGTTGCTAATAAATCATTTATTTCTGAGTCCAATTCCATCAGTTGATTCATCAGAAAAGGGTATTCAGTTGGATCATTCTGTTGAATTAATTTTACATCTAGTAGCTCTTTATGAGCACTGTCAATCGTTTCTTGGGCTCTTGTTAAATAACTGTCGATTTGATCCTTTTGTAACAACGAATTCGCCTCCCTTATGTTACTCTGTACTATTTCATTATTTGTTCTCTAAATTGCTTTTATGCAAAATAGCAACTCTTTCCAAACAGAAAAAAGGTGTTTAACTCATTGTGAGGAGGGTATTTCATAAATAAGACAGCATTAAAGGGGGCATTTGTTTTCTTGTAATGGTCATTAACTAATTATAAAAAAACAAAAAACTACACAAGGAGTGGTATTCATGGATAATCAAAAAGGAATAATTGTTGGAACACTTATTGGGAGTGCAGTTGGTGCCGCTGTTGCAGTGCTTACGACACCAAAGAGTGGACCTGAGTTACGTAGTGAGATCAATGATCAGTTTGAGTATGGAAAAATGAAGGCAGAAGAAGTATCAGATTTGTTAAAGGATCGAATTGATTCGTTTACAACGATTTTAGATGATCGTTCTTCAAATCTCTCAGAAACGGTAATCGATGAAGCTAATCATATTGTGAGTGAAGCAAAAGCAGCGCTCGAAGAACTCCGTGAAAAAGAAGAGATTGACACAAACGAAATAAGAACTCTCGTGAAACGTCTAATGAAAGAAGAAATGAAGTCTGGAAAAGAAATTGGTGATGCAGTTAAAGGTGAAATAGAGAATTTTCAACAGGATTTTAAAAAAGAGTTAGATGAGTTAGCGAAAAAGATTTCATAAAGTCAACATTTTAAAGGAGTGTTATAATTGTTACACAACATTAAAGAGTTGAAAAAGTTTGATATAATCGCAGTCGATGGTCCTATTGGTACGGTTCATGATTTTTTACTAGATGATAAAGAGTGGACTATACGATATCTCGTTGTTGATACGATGAAATGGTTACCTGGTAAAAAAGTATTGATCTCGCCAATGACTATTGCTGAATTAGATTTGGTAAATGGAAATCTCTTCCTTTTTCTTACAAGGGAAACAATAAAGTCCAGTCCAGCACTCGAAACTAAATTACCGACAAGAGCATACGAAGCAAGCTTTGTTCATTATTATGGTTTGCGCCCCTATTGGTATTTGGCTGAAAAAGCGGCTCATGAATCAGTAGGCAATCAAGAAATAGAAGATGTAGTTACGGAAAACTACGAACACGAAAGTACGCTACGAAGTTTTCTTGACATAGAAGGTTATCATATTGAGGCAACTGATGGGAGAATCGGTCATGTTGAGAACTTTGTTGTCTGTGATGAAACTTGGAAGGTAAGGTATTTAGTAGTTGATACACAAAATTGGTGGGTAGGTAAACACGTCTTGGTTGATCCTGAATGGATCTCATATGTTAGCTGGCAAGAGCAAATCGTTCGAGTAGACTTAACGAAAGAGACGATAAAAAATGGACCGGAGTATGATCCGAATAGAGCGATAACAAGAGAACTCGAGGATGAAATATATACAAAATATGATAAGCCAAGATTTTGGCTCTAACAATAGGAGAAGGTGAGGGGGAGAACCCCCTCACCTTCTCTTAATTTATTAAGGCTTGTAATGGAGCAGGAATACGTCCGCCACGTGCAATCAATTTGTCAGACGAGAAAGGATTGACACCCATGACGGGTGCACGACCTAACAGACCGCCAAATTCGACCATTTCGCCTTCTTTTTTTCCGGGCACGGGGATAACACGAACAGCGGTTGTTTTTTTGTTAATCATTCCAATAGCAGCCTCGTCAGCAATCATTGCTGAAAGGGTAGCAGCTGACACGTCTCCAGTGACAGCAATCATATCAAGCCCCACTGAACAAACACATGTCATAGCCTCTAGTTTCGAAAGGGTAAGAGCGCCATCTACAATTCCTTTAATCATACCGTTATCTTCACTCACTGGGATAAATGCGCCACTTAAACCACCGACATAGGAGCTTGCCATCGCACCACCTTTTTTAACTGCATCATTCATGAGTGCAAGGGCGGCAATCGTTCCGTGTGTTCCGACACGTTCTAAACCAATTTCTTCAAGGATTTCAGCAACACTATCATTCATTGCATTTGTTGGTGCTAACGACAGATCCATAATTCCAAACGGAATATTCAAACGCTCAGCCACAACACGACCGATGAGCTCCCCAGCACGAGTTATTTTAAAGGCTGTTTTCTTAATAATTTCTGAGACCTTACCGAGATCAGCGTCAGGATATCTTCTAAGTGCATTTAGTACCACACCAGGGCCACTCACACCTACATTAAGAACGACTTCCCCTTCACCTGACCCGTGAAATGCTCCAGCCATAAATGGATTGTCTTCTACTGGGTTGCAAAAGACAACAAGCTTTGCACAAGCGAGACCATTTTGTTCCTTTGTACGCTCGGCTGCATCCTTTAAAATGATACCAAGCTGTCTCACTGCATCCATATTAATGCCAGTTCGAGTCGTTGCCACTGATATAGAAGAACATACTCGGTCAGTTACACTTAAAGCTTCTGGAAGTGCATCAAGGAGAGTTTGATCTCCTTTAGAAATCCCTTTATGTACTAGGGCCGAGTATCCACCAATGAAGTCTACTCCTAAAACTTTAGCTGCTTTATCTAATGTTTTGGCCAGTTCAATAGCTTCTTGTTTGGTCGCATTACCTAAAATTTCAGCAATAGGTGTGATTGATATTCGTTTATTGATAATTGGTATTCCATATTCTTTTTCTACCGTTTCTGCTACCGACTTTAACTCTTTTGCGTAGGTAGTTATTTTATCGTAGACTCGCTGATTAAGGTTTGAAAAATTTGAGTCAGCGCAATCGTGAAGATTAATTCCCATCGTTACTGTTCGTATATCAAGGCTCTCCATTTGTACCATTCGAATGGTTTCTTGCATTTCTGCTAGTGCAATATTCATTTGTCTGACCCCTCCTTTTAGACTCGATGCATCGCTTTGAATAAGTCTTCGAGCTGTATGTTAATCTTTAAGCCCATTTCTAGATTAATTGGTTCAAATTGCTCTTGTAGATGCTCTAGGCTCTCTAGATCAGATACATCGACTAACATCATCATTGTAAAAAAGTCTTGGAGGATCGTTTGACTAATATCTAGGATGTTCACCTGATTTTTTGCTAAGACACTTGTCACTTTGGCAATAATTCCAACTTGATCTTTCCCAATTACACTTACCACTGCACGTTTTTTCTCCACCATTATCACCTCGATTATTTTTATGAAATAAAAAAAGATTGGAAATGTTTCCAATCTCAGTAGGCAATAGAATAACGTACATATAGTAGTAGTTACTCTTCTGTCCTTTTGCCTGAGATAGTGAATCCTTCGGCGCCGCATCATGCGAACTCTCCAGAAGCTGCTCCTACTATAGTTTGATCCATAGTACTCATCGCTTGCTTTTATTAGATTAAACAGATAGTAAAAGTAATTGTGAAATAGTCAACATAAAAAAACTCAATTCTTAGAATGTTCAAATTTTTATAAAGAAAGCCCACCTTTTGGCGAGCTTTTCAAGTATTACTCATTAATTTCTCGTAACTTCTGGTCAGTTGGTAAGAAGAAGGTTAATAGCCCTAGTAATGGCAATGCGACAACAAATAACATTGTATTAGATAGTCCAATCCAGTCAGCAATTGCTCCTAAAGCAACTGAGCCGATCGCTCCCATACCAAACGCTAAACCAACGATTAATCCTGAAACCATGCCGATTTTTCCAGGGACAAGTTCTTGAGCGTAAACCACAGATACCGAGAAGCTTGATAAGATAATAAAACCGATGGTCCCCATCAGCACGTAAGTAAAGATTGGCCCAACATGTGGCAAAAGCAGAGCTAAAGGAGCAGACCCTAACATAGAAAGCATTAAGATATTTCGTTTTCCATAACGGTCTGCTAACGGTCCACCTGCAAATGTACCAAATGCTCCTGCAGCTAAAAAGACAAAAATGTAAATAAGTGCCTGGTCAACAGTAATCGTAAATTTCTCCATCATGTAAAACACGTAAAAATTTGAAATTCCAGCATGGAACCAAGAACGGGCAAACACGAGAAATACTAATAAGGTAATCGCAAACACGACAATTCTCTTTGTTTCTGGATTGTTTTGCGTTTTTTTCTTTTGGAAAACCTTCTTCTTGGCCAACATAGTAACTTGTTGCGAATACCATTTTGCAATATAGACTAGTAGTCCAATTGCAAGGGCAGCTAATAATGTAAACCATATTGCACCGAATTGGCCGAATGGCACAATAATTAATACTGTAATTAAAGGTGCTAACGCTTGACCTGCATTTCCACCAACTTGATAGATTGATTGCGCGGTACCACGCTTTGCCCCAGCAGCCATATAGGCTACCCGCGAACCTTCAGGGTGAAATGTAGCTGAACCTAACCCAATAAAGATAACGGAAAGAACAACTAACCAGAAAGACGGAGCAAAGGCTAGCCCAAGCACTCCGAAAAACGTAAAGCAAAGGCCGATTGGTAGGGCATAAGGTGAGGGTTTTTTGTCAGTATAGTAGCCTACGACAGGCTGGATTAATGATGAAGTTAAATTAAGAGCAAAAGCAATAAGGCCAAGTTGAGTAAACGTTAGTCCCATCGATTGCTGTAAGATTGGAAACATTGCCGGGACAACGGATTGAATGGCATCGTTTAGTAAATGAACGAAGCCAATAATTAAAAGAATGTTATACATCGTTTTTTGCTCGGGTAAAGCATTTACTAGCTGTTTTGGTTCTGCGGCCATAAGATCCCCTCTTATTTAGATAGTCTAAATATATCTTAACATTTTATGACAAATCTTTGAATAAAAAAGATAGAATTTTAGATGAAAACTATGATTTTGGACAACTTTTTGTTATGATAGTAGTTACGTGTTTTAACTAAACCAAACGAGTGAAGGAGTTGGGAACACAATGAACACGAAAGACTCATTGATGATTATTGATGGCATGGCACTTTTATTTAGAGGCTACTATGCTACTTCATATAGCGGCTACATTATGAAAACAAGTAAAGGAATACCGACAAATGCCATATACGGCTTTGTTAAATATATGCAAGATGCAATTCGTACATTTCAACCAACGCATGTTTTATGTTGTTGGGATATGGGGGCACGGACGTTTCGAAATGAACTTTATCCAGCTTATAAAGCTAACCGAGGCGAGGCTCCTGATGAATTAATTCCACAATTTGACTTAGTAAAAAGAGTGGTAGAATACTTTGATATCCCTAATATTGGGATTGAGGGATTTGAAGCAGATGATTGTATTGGAACGCTAGCGAAAAAGTATAGCCAAGAGATGCAAATTCAAATTCTTACAGGTGATCACGATAGTTTGCAGTTAATAAACGAAAATACTCATTCCATTATTATGAAAAAAGGAATGTCCAACTACGAAGTTTACACGTTGGAAAAGCTTCTTGAAGAAAAAGAATTAACACCTGCCCAGTTTATTGATTTAAAGGGATTAATGGGTGATACAAGCGATAATTTTCCTGGTGTTAAGGGAATTGGCGAGAAGACTGCGATTAAACTTTTAAAGGAATATGGATCAATTGAAGGTATTTTAGAGAATTTACCGAAGCTTTCTAAAGGTATCCGGACAAAAATTGAAACTGAGTTGGACATGCTTCATCTTTCACGTAAGTTAGCAGAAATACATTGTGAAGTACCTGTCGAGATTGAGATACAAAAATGTATTCGATCAATTGATGAGGCTAGAGTAACGGAAATTTTTGAAGAGTTAGAGTTTCACCGCCTACTTAAGGATAAATCATTCTTAGAAGGATTAAAGGTCAATATACAGCCATTGTGTTAAGTGAAGTGGGTCAATTTCCAGAAGGAAGTTGGCCCATTTTTTTCTTGTATTTTTTTAAGCAAATTTACGAACAGCATAAAGGATATATGTTATGATCGTTTTGTTGTCTTTTTTTCATAGGGCGACAAATACGAATAATTCGGTTTAAAAGGGGGTTTTGATATGAAGCTGCGCGTTTCAGCTGTTCAATATCATTTACACACAATTTCTAGTTTTCAAGAGTTTGAGGACCAGGTGACTCACTATGTGAAGACTGCAGCAGAATTTAAATCAGACTTTGTTCTTTTTCCTGAGTTTATTACGACACAACTGATGTCTATAAAGGGAGAAGGAGACGAAACTCCAACAATTCAAGATTTACCCCAATTTACGCTTGCTTATCACCAGATTTTTAGTACGTTAGCAAAGCAACATGGAATGCATATTATTGGCGGCACCCATGTAATTGAACAAGAGGGAAAACTTTATAATGTTGCTCACATGTTTTACCCAGATGGAAGGATTGTTGGGCAACCAAAGCTTCATATCACACCAACTGAAGTAGATGAGTGGAATATACACGGCGGTGATGGTTTACAAGTGTTTGACACAGATAAAGGAAGAGTTGCCGTTTTAACTTGTTATGACATTGAGTTTCCTGAGATTGTCCGGATGGCAAAAGCTATGGGGGCTGATGTGATTTTCTGTCCATCTTGTACAGATGACTCTCACGGATTTCACCGTGTTCGTTATTCTTGCCACGCAAGAACGATTGAAAACCAAGTGTATGTAGTAACCACTGGTACTGTTGGTTCATTACCAACTGTTGACTTTATGAGAATGAATTACGGCCAAGCGGCCATTATTACACCTAATGATGTTCCATTTCCACAACGAGGAATTCTCATTGAAGGTGACATTAATAACGATATGATTATTACAGGGGACTTAGATTTATCCTTACTATATGAAGTTCGTGAAGCGGGATCCGTAACAACATGGCGCGACCGTAGGAGTGATCTTTATCCTGATTGGGAACAACTAACAAACAAAGATAACCTACTTAGGAATGGATAAGGAGTGTTCGTCGGTGTATCGCAAGGAAATTTTTCACTTTCACGAAGGGAAGCCATTAAAGGTCATCGTACGAAACTATCAAAAAAGTGATTTTGAAGAGCTCATTCAAATCCAACGTGAAAGCTTTCCACCTCCGTTTCCTTCTGAGCTATGGTGGAATGAAGAGCAACTAACGAACCATGTGACACTTTTTCCTGAAGGTGCTCTTTGTTTAGAAGTAGAAGGAGAAATCGCAGGCTCTATGACAGGGCTCCTCGTACCGTTTGATCCGAAGCACCCCAAGCATACGTGGGAGGAAATCACGGATAACGGTTATATTCGAAATCACGAGCCAAACGGAAATACGTTGTATGTGGTCGATATTTGCATTCGGCCTTCGTATCGGAATCATAAATTAGGGAAAGTATTAATGGATTCGATGTACGATGTGGTTGTTCATAAAGGACTTGAACGCTTGTTAGGTGGAGGGAGAATGCCAGGGTATCACAAACTAGCTTCTGAAATGACGCCTGAAGAGTACCTACAGAAAGTTTTGAGTGGGGAAGTTCGAGATCCGGTGATTTCTTTTTTACTAATGTGTGGAAGAACGCCTGTCACTCTAGTTGAGAATTACTTGGCAGACGAAGAATCGCATAACTTTGGGGTTTTAATGGAATGGAGAAATCCGTTTAAACAACAATAAGGCTTACCAATTTGGTAAGTCTTTTTTTGAAACTTTTTGCTGTTAATAAGCGTCTAACATAAAAAGGATAAAAGGGTGGTCGAGATGAGTCGAAGGTTGTTTTGTCTTTATTTTTTAATAGTAATGTTTCTTGTAGCTTGTAGTGCCGGGAATTCCTCTATGGAAAGTTCGGATCGTGCGGTTATGGACGCGGAACCAAAAATGGAGCAAGGATACGGTGGTTCGTCACAAGAAACAAGCAATACGAAAAGCCTTAATGTGACAGACCGGATGGTGATTTACAATGCTAATCTTTCGTTAGAAATTAAAGATTATCATAAGGTTGAAGCAATCATTCAAGAAAAAGTGGCTACACTCGGTGGGTACGTCGTTGAGTCTTCCATCTATTATAGTGGCGAAGACCGGATTAACGGTCATTTAACTGTAAAGGTCCCACAGAAATCATTTCATAGTTTCATTAATGAAGTCGAGTCTGAAAGTGTAAAGGTTAATGATCGTCATGTTAGTGGGAATGACGTAACGGAAGAGTTTGTCGACTTAGAGTCTCGCTTACGTTCAAAACGTGTCGTAGAAGAAAGACTTATTAGTTTTATGGAAAAGGCTACGAAAACTGAAGATTTGTTAAAGATTTCAAGCGACCTAGCGAAAGTTCAAGAAGAAATTGAGCAGGTAATGGGACGAATGAATTATCTCAAGAACAACGTTGACTATTCAACGGTTTCAATTTCTTTAACAGAAAGAAAAGTTAATGTTGCTTCAATCCAAGCGAGTGAAAATTTAAATACCTGGGTGAAAGCAAAGAGCTTATTTATTGATAGTATTAATGGATTACTATCGTTCTTTTCGTTCCTAGTAGTTGTAGCAGTTGGATTGAGTCCGATATTTGTTCCAGTATTGGCTGTTGTGGTAATCTTCGTATTTTACGTTAAAAGAAAGAAAAAGAATAAACCTTTTGAGGGCTAGTAGTAGTTAGGTTAGTTTGCAATTGCTTCGATAACGAGAAGCAATTGTTTTTTTTGTTTGGTATCATATTTCCCAGAATAGAAGCAAGAATGATCTTAGTTACACGATTCTCCTAGTAACTGTAAAAAACGGGCGGCGAGACTGATCTTAGTTACACGATTCTCCTAGTAACTGTAAAATACGGTAAGCAAGAAAGATCTTAGTTACACAATTCTCCTAGTAACTGTAAAAAAGGGGCAGCAAGACTGATCTTAGTTACACAATTCTCCTAGTAACTGTAAAAAAGGGTAAGCAAGACTGATTTTAGTTACACAATTCTCCTAGTAACTGTAAAAAAGGGGCAGCGAGACTGATCTTAGTTACACAATTCTCCTAGTAACTGTAAAAAAGGGTAAGCAAGACTGATCTTAGTTACACAATTCTCCTAGTAATTGTAAAAAAGGGTAAGCAAGACTGACCTTAGTTACGCAATTTTCCTAGTAACTGTAAAATACGGTAAGCAAGAAAGATCTTAGTTACACAATTCTCCTAACATCTGTAAAATATGGTAAGCAAGCAGGATCTAAGTTACAAAATTCTCCTAACATCTGTAAAATAGGGTAAGCAAGAAAGATCTTAGTTACACAATTCTCCTAGTAACTGTAAAATACGGTGAGCAAGAAAGTTCTTAGTTACAAAATTCTCCTAATACTTGTAAAATAGGGTAAGCAAGACTGACCTTAGTTACACAATTCTCCTAGTACCTGTAAAATAGGGTAAGCAAGAAAGATCTAAGTTACACAATTTTCCTAATAACTGTAAAAAACGGTGAGCAAGCCTCCCCTTAGTTACATAACTCTCCTAATAAATGAAAAATAAAACACAGGTAGAAACGCCTTCATCCCTAAGTTCCCGAAAAAGTATAGAAAAAATCTATTTTTAAAAATTAAGTGAACAAAACAAAATAGTATGACCAATTACCAATACCAGGTGACAAATGTAACTTGTCTAAAAGTTCACATTGTTGATACGATACTCTCATGACAACGGGAATAGAGAAAATGTTACTAGGTAACAATAAAGAGGAAAAATATCCCATGTTGTAAATGACAAATTGTTTTGAGGGGGAGCTTAATTGAACATTCCACAGTTGAAAATTGCTCATATGACACCGAAGGTACCAATCATGCAGGGAGGAATGGGAGTAGCTATTTCTTTAAGTGGTTTAGCTTCTGCTGTTGCTAATGCAGGGGGAATTGGTATTATTTCAGGAACAGGTATTCCAATTGAAGAGATGCGAGCACAAATCAGAAGAGCGCGCGAACTTACAAAAGGCGTTGGCTATATTGGTGTAAACGTCTTGTTTGCAATGACAGACTTTGCCAACACGATTAAAGCAGCAATGGAAGAAAAGGTAGATTTTATTATTTCTGGAGCCGGTATTTCTCGTGATATGTATCAATGGGGAAGAGAGTACGGAGTTCCAGTTATTTCGATTGTTTCTTCGGGCAAGCTTGCTAAAATATCGCAAAAGCTTGGAGCTGCTGCTGTTGTTGTAGAAGGTTTTGAAGCTGGTGGGCACTTAGGTACAGATCGTCCGCTATTTGAGATTTTACCAGAAGTTGTTGCGGCCGTTGACATTCCAGTGATCGCGGCAGGTGGGATTATGACAGGTGAGGATATCGCTAAGGCCATTCAAATGGGTGCGTCAGGTGTGCAAATGGGAACTCGATTTGTTGCAAGTGTCGAGTGCGATGCGCCAGACTCCTATAAGCAAAAATATCTTGATTGCCAAGAAGGAGAAACAGTTTTGGTAAAAACGACGGTTGGCCTTCAAGGGAGAGCGATCAAAAATAGTTTTGTTGAAAGAGTAAACAATCTTGAAAAAATAAAAATTGAAAAATGTCATTCTTGCTTAAAACAATGCAATTATCAATTTTGTACGCTTGATTCACTCGTTCAAGCCGTAAAAGGCAATGTGGAAAATGGAATTGTATTTGCAGGAGCAAGAGTGAGTGAAATTAAAGAAATTCTACCAGTACAAACAATTATTGATAACTTAATGGAAAGTTGCAGAACATCTTTCAAGTTAAAAACAAGCTAAAAAACGAGTAGAGGATACCCTCTACTCGTTTTTTATTCTTTTTCGTAAGTAATTGTGGCAATTGCATCATGAACATGGATGGATTCTTCATTACGACATTCTACAGTAAATGCTTTCACCAATGGATTTTCATAAAGATCAGCAGCAACAAGGCGTACCATATCCTCTACAAACCTTGGGTTTTCATAGGCATTTTCGGTTACTAACTTTTCATCTGGACGCTTTAAGATTGGGTGCAGCTTAGCACTTGCATTTGTTTCAGCTGCATCAAGTAAAGCTTTTTTCCAATCTTTATCGCATACACTATCCGAATAGAGAACAGTCTCAATCCGAACATAGCCTCGTTGATTATGGGCACTATACTCACTAATTTCTTTTGAACATGGACATAGTGTTGTAACTGCGCCTGTTAATCCCGTTTCGTACGTATATTGATCGACATCACTATTGTAGGTAACTTTCATTTTTGCGTCTGCGTGCATCAAACCAACTTTATCTAATGCAGGGCTTTTACGCTCAAAAAACCATGGGAAAGTAACTTCTAATGTTGCAGATGTTTGTTCCATTTTCTCCGCCAGTTCCTTCGTAAAGCGTTGCAAGTGATCAAACGATAAAACGAAACCTTCTTCATGATACTGTTGAAGGAGCTCTGTTAAGCGACTCATGTTAATACCTTTTGACATTTGGTTAAGACTTGTTGTTAAGGCAAAGGTAGCAATTGTTGTTTGTACTTTTGGCTCAAGTTCTGAGTGAACAATTACTGGGTGCTTTACGTTGCAGATCCCAACTGAATTTATCGCGAATAGAAAATCATTTGGTGTATTCTGTAAGTCTGGCATTTTTTCTTTATCAGTTGGTTTTGATCCTTTAATAGGTGGAACTGAGCCAAAGCGTTTATGTCTTTCTGCTTTAGTTGGTAAATCAATTGTTTTTATCATTGTAATAACCTCACTTTGTTTTAAGTGCATGTAAAGCTCTTGCCTTTATTATAGTGACAATAGCTTAATAGTACAAAAGATTTGAACTTTCATTGAACTTCCTTTTAAATCAATTCTTTAAAATTTAATAATGGTGACGAAACCTTTGTGTTCAAAGTGTCCTGTTTATTAGCAGTTCGTACAATTGTATCCTGATGTTCTCTATCCTTTACTAAATGCATATTTTAAATCAAAGGAATGTTAGGGGGGAGAACAGTGAACCGTTTTGCATATTACAGTGAAGATCCTGAGCAGGTCGAAGAATATGTAAAATCAATCCTGCCGTTTATCTCTGATATTCGTGAGTTTGAGCTTCATTACATCGAACAAACTCCTTACATTGAAGTGATTGAAAAAAGTGGAACCTCTCATCGAAGGGTTTTCTATAGTCGAAAAGAATATGAGGCTAGTATGAAGAATTCTTTTCGACAGCTAGTAAGAAAACTTAGGTATACTTTTATCCTGAGAGACGATTCGTTAAATGAAGTTTGGCTAAATACGAGTACAAAGATGATTGAAACACTTAATATTCTTCACATGCTTGGGATCAAAGAGTTTCACCATTATCGAAACAAAGCTACCTATAAAGCTACGAATCTTGTACCAAAACATGATTTCAATGTACTAGTGGAAGATGCGGATGAGAATAAGCTTTTTCTTGCGAAATTTAAATTTCCTTATGCATGTAAACGACTAAAAGCTGTTGAATATATTCAACAGTTTGGTTATTTAAAACCTTATGCTACGAAGTTTGAATATGGCAAGGACATTACCTATTTTGATAAAAGTACAATTCGAGAAGCTGAGGCGTATGAATATGCAACTAATAACTCATTTTTGTTTGAGGATGAAGGTATGAATCTGAAAACTGGGTTATTAATCATTGAAGAAGTAGCGAAGCTCTCAGGAGGGGATGTAGATATTGTCTTATTTTCACATTAAAAAATCATAGGCTTAAATCCCTTTTCATACATTGTAGTAATGAGAATGTGAGGAGGAAGGACGTTGCGGAAAGTAATTCAAAGTCTAGCAGTGAATGAAACAATTAAAGAACACTTTTTGCTCACTAGTCTACAAACCAAGCTTGGCAAAAACGGCACCTATTTTGAAATGACACTAGCAGATGCTTCAGGAGAAATCAGGGCACGAAAATGGGATTTAACAGAAAAAGATTACCAGCTTTATGATATTCTGCATAAAGAGCTTCCCCAGGTAGTACTCATTAAAGGAATAGCTAGACAATTTCAACAAAACGTTGATTTAAAGGTGTTTTACATGGTGTTTCCGGATGAAGAAACACCTGTTTCAATCTCTGAGTTTTTACCATCCGCTCCGATAAAGGTTGAAGAGACGTTTCGAGAAGTAGACGAAACGATAACTAGTATTCAAAACGAGACCTTACAAAGAGTTGTCAGTGAAATTTATAAGCTCTATCGACCGTTTCTTGTTCAATATCCTGCCTCTCTTCATGCACACCAGGGCTATGGTGGTTTATTATGGCATACTGCTAATACCGTTAGACTCTGTGAGACAGTGATTGGATTGTACCCGCAGATGTTAAATCGCGATCTCCTTATCAGTGGTGCCATTTTGCATGATTTAGCGAAAATAAAAGATTATAAATTAGAAAAAGGTATCGTTACAAAGGTTACCGATAAATCAAAGTTTATTGGGCATATCGTTACAATGGCTCATGATATTAGAGAGACAGCTCGTAGGTTAAACATCGATGTTCATTCTAGTGAAGTTGAACTTCTGGAACATTTAATCTTAAGTCACCATGGCAAGGGTGAATATGGCAGTCCAGTAGAACCATCAATTCCTGAAGCATTTGCCTTACATTTAGTGGACTTACTTGACACTCGATTAGGTATTGTCCATCATTTATGGGAAAAAACTCCTCAAGGGGAGTGGTCAGATTGGTCAAAAGTGTTGGAAAAGAGGTTTAAAAAAATATCTGTAGAAGGGTGACTGTTGTAGTCATCCTTTCTTTCTTTTTCCAAATAGGTTTATAATTACTTTGAGGTGGAAAATATGGCCAAAGAGAAAAAAACGAATGCAATGCGGATGCTAGATAAGGAAAAGATACAGTATGACACCTATACATATGAAAGTGAAGATGGAAAAATAGACGGTGTTTCGGTTGCCAATAAAATAAACAAAGATGTTGAGTTGGTTTATAAAACATTAGTGGCCCAAGGGACTAGCAAACAATATTATGTGTTTATCATTCCTGTGGAAAAAGAGTTAGATTTTAAAAAGGGTGCAAAGGCTGTAGGGGAGAAAAAAATTGAGATGATTCCAGTAAAAGAAATTCTCAATTTAACAGGCTATATTCGAGGAGGCTGTTCTCCTATCGGAATGAAGAAACTCTTTCGTACGGTCATTGATCAAAGTGCTGAGAATTTACCTTCAATTATTGTTAGTGGTGGAAAAATCGGTTTGCAAGTCGAATTAGCAGTAGCTGATTTAGTGAAAGTGATTAAAGGAGAATTAGCCGAAATCATTCATTAAAAAATGTAGGATGGTTGTATGAACTACAAACATCCTACATTTTTATTGTAGAAATAAGTTCATGAACTTGTCTCTCCCGAATATCTTTTACTATAGGGACTATTACTAGAGTTTGGAGTAACTAACCTTTGCTGAAAGAAGAGTAGGGAGAGGATACTGTGAAATTGTTTAGAAAAAAAAGAAAAGAATACGCGATCATTGATAAGGAAGGTAGAGTGTTTATGCAGCCTGTTGATGACCGTCAATGGGTACTAGATATGTATCGAAGAAAAGGGTACATCGTCGATAGGCACTCAATAAGGGATGGGAAAGTAGAAGAGTAATAAAAAAGTACACAGTCATATCAAAATGAACTGTGTACTTTTATCTGTATGGATTACCTGTTAGATAGTTTTTCGACAATCTCATGCAGATCTGCTGGCTTTAAGAACTCCACGGGTGATACATTTTTTTCAAATTGAAACATATCTCCTTCAAGGAGGACCACATACTTGCCATTCACCTTGGCGATATGAATGGAATCGCCAAAGTCTGATAGAAGACCTTTGACTGACATATGATCTAATTTTAACTTTAGTTCAATTTCAGGTGCATGCTCTACAATTCGAGTTGTTGCTTCCATGACTTGTTCTTCGGTCCATTTTTCTTGTAGTTCTCGTTTCGGACTCGTTGCCCAAACTTCTAAATCTGTTTCAGCTTGAACTCGTTCTTCAGAAGGCTCTGTAAACACATTGTCAATTTCTTCGTACATTAAGTCAACCACCTGAGCCTTCACAATTTCAGGCATTGATTTCTCGTAGGTAACACCCTTTAAGAAATCTTCGAAGTAACGAGAGTGAGACGCTTGGTGTATTTTTAATTCACCTAATTCTAGCATTCCCTCTTCAGGCATATAAGGGTACTGGATCGACTTCATGTTTTTTGTTGTTATCGCCATCTCAACATTGTTGATTAATGTTTTTTCGTCTGATATAGAGGCTACTTTTTGTTCGAAATCGCATTTCATGACAAAGACAAATGGCTCATCAAAATATTTATTAAGTTTTGCTGTAGCAATGATTAAGACACCACCTCGGACTGCTGTTGTGTCCGTGTAGGTTTGAATTAATTCTCTACAAGCTTTTGAAAAATCATCGATTTGAGTAGCACTACGAATTCGGTTAAATAAGTTATAGTTTGGGTTAGAGGCTAAATCATAACCAGGTTCAACAAGAAACCGCCCAATTTTCGTGGGAACCTGTTCTGACTTCGGGTGGCGTTCTACTTTACGCTTTGTAATTCTCATGAACTCGCCATCTAGAAATGGTTTTAACGTACTCTCGCTATACTTATATTCGTCAAGTGTAGCAATCTGTTTATATGATTTGTTCGCTTGTTCGCCACTACCTTCAATGTTTATGATTGAAAACGACAAGTATTGAATGTCAAAATCCATGGTTTCATCTCCTAATTTCTATAAAAAATAGAAAAGGACACTTGTCACAGATGACAAAGTCCTTTTTTAGCTATAGAAAAATCTAAAAACTAATTAGTAGTTTACTATAAAACTTCTTTTAATTGATACTGTTGGTAGATAAATTTAATGGATGCCGCATTAAATTTGTCTGGTTGATCAATGTTGCAGACATGACCAGAGTTTTCAATGCACTCTAACGCTAACTGCTCATTTTGCTCAACAAGGTCTTTTACAGGTGGTAAGAATAAGTAGTCTTCTTCCCCCATAACAAACAAGGTTGGGATGTTAAAGAAATCTCGCTGAAGCTTCCTTAAAAATGGATTAATCGTTCTGGTAACTGAAAACCAACGGATAAATTCTTTCTGACACATTTTCTTTGCTTGGTCTACAAATGCATTTCTCGATTCAACATGTGCTGTACGTGGCATAATGATAAATGCAAAAAGACGGTAAAGCCACATGTAAGGTACAAAATATTTCCCTAAGTTTCCTACAGTCAGTAAGAAGTTAGTACGTATATCAAGTTTAATAACTGCTCCACCAAGGATCATCGAGCTGATCCGCTGTGGATGCTTTTGAGCAATCGTTTGAACAACTATGGTACCTAGAGAAACGCCAATAAAGTGTGTTTCTTTAATTTTTAGATGATCTAATACCTCGATGACATCTTCCGAAATTTGTACGAAAGAGTCGCCTTTTTGCCAACGGGAACGCTTGGATTTACCATGTCCACGAAGGTCGATAAGGAGAATATTAAAATGTTTGCGAAACTCTTTAATTTGTTTAAAAAATGTATTAGAGTTTCCTCCAGCACCATGGATAAAAGTTACCCAAGGTTTTTCGTCACTAATGATATATTCACGGTAGTATAGCACGGGTAATTAATACCTCACTTTTATATTAAAATTACTTTGCTATTATAACACGATTTACTATTTTACGTCTGTTAAAGCTTAATAGAAAATATTAGGTGCTTAAAAAAAGCTGCTACTCAATCAAATGAGGTAGCAGCTATTGAACTAATTAAAGTTATGATACGTATCGTTAGGCCATATTTCACCTTCGTGAATCGTTCCGTTATGGTACTCGACGACTAAACGAATGGACGTAACTGTTTTCCCGTTTAGTTCGATATTGGCAACCCACTGTTGAAATTCAGTTTCAACATCAGGATATTCTAATTCAAACGGTTGTTTCCGGATGACAGTGTCACCGTCATAAGCTTCAATAAAGCCGTGTTTCATCTTGTAGAAATCAAATAAAGGTGGTTCAGAAAATGCGATATTAGATGAGAAGTCTGTCATATTTCCATTATGGTCAGAGCTATATCCGTAACCATTGGACATCATTGGCATTGGTTTATACATTCTTGGTGGAATTTCTGTAATTTCGCCAGATTTTACTATACTTTTTTCAGCTACAATTTGGTATTCATAATTGTAGAATGGGGATAAAACGATAGGGACACGATAGTTTGTGCCGGAGTGATGAAGAGCTTCGACTTCAATCCAATCATCGCTATTTTTTTGACGGTAAAATAACGAGACATTTGCGTTTGTTTCTATTTCCCTAAAGGCCCAGGTCATGTATAGGTGAATAGCTTCTTCTGTGGACTCTTCGTAATTCGGCACAAATTCTTCGTTTATGATCCACTTTGCTAATTCCTTTTGCTCATTTAATTGATGACTCAAATCATATATTGAAGACCTGGTACTGTCAGTATTCCAGCGAATTGAATTTTCCATGTATTCTAAGCGTTCTTGCAACTGACCAATCTTTGAAAAACTAAAATAATTAATGAATAAACTAATAATGATAAGTCCTATAAGAATTTTAGGATATTTATTGTTCGAGATCATAAGTCCTCCTTTTACAAATTGCTATGCACTTACAATATTGTACCATAATAGTTAAAATTTACAGATCCTACCTTTCGACCATTTTAGAGATTGCTAATCCACTAGAATAAGTATTGATAATATGATACAAGTAAGAGTAGAAAGTATTTTTGATTCGCTTCTGTAAGAGAGGTATTTTATTGAAGTGAGGAGAAATATAATAATGTATGTTACATAGAGAGGAAGAGGTTTATGGAATTTCAACAATACCAATATGTTAGACCAGAGATGAATGAAATGGAAGCTCAATTTAATGAGTTACTTAAAAAATTTACAAGTGCTGATTCTGTTGAGACTCAAGATGGAATTATGGCTGAGATTAATCAGTTACGAAATGAATTTGAGTCAATGATGCAGATTGTTTATATCAGGCATACGATTGATACGAACGATGAGTTTTATAAAGGAGAACAAGATTATTTTGATGAAGTAGATCCTTTATATCAAGGCTTTGTCAATCGCTATTATGAAGCACTGACGAAATCAAACTTTCGAGCAGAATTAGAAGGAAAATGGGGAAAACAGTTATTTGCATTAGCTGAACTTTCACAAAAAACATTTTCTCCAGAAATCGTCGAGGACTTACAGCTCGAAAATAAGCTTTCAAGTGAATATACAAAATTAATAGCTTCTGCCAAAATTACGTTTGAAGGTGAGGAAAGAAACCTACCTCAGCTAGTCCCATTCCAACTTTCAACGGATCGAGACATGAGAAAAAAAGCAATGGAAGCCAAATACGACTTCTTTAAGGAAAATGAAGAAAAAATTGATGAAATCTATGACCAATTAGTGAAAGTAAGAACAAAAATAGCTCGTAAGCTTGGCTTTGAAAACTTCGTTGAACTTGGATATGCGCGAATGAACCGAATTGACTATAACGGCGAAATGGTAGCAAACTTCAGAAAACAAGTTCAAGATTTCATTGTTCCAGTTGCTACGCAATTAAAAGAAAAGCAGCGAGCTAGAATTGGTGTAGAAGAGTTGAAATACTACGATGACAGGTTTGCGTTTGAGACAGGAAATGCCACGCCTAAAGGTGATCCTGAGTGGATTATAGCTAATGGTGAAAAAATGTATCAAGAATTATCAAAGGAAACAGATGAATTCTTTACGTTTATGCGTGAAAAGGAATTACTAGATCTTGTTAGTAAAAAGGGGAAAGCTGGCGGCGGTTATTGTACGTATATTGAGAAGTATAAGTCTCCATTTATTTTTGCCAACTTCAATGGGACTAGTGGAGACATTGATGTGTTAACTCATGAGGTTGGTCATGCGTTCCAAGTCTATTTAAGCCGTAGTTTTGCTGTACCAGAGTATCAATTCCCGACTCATGAAGCTTGTGAAATTCATTCGATGAGTATGGAATTTTTTGCTTGGCCTTGGATGGAATTATTCTTTAAAGAAGATACAGATAAATACAAGTTTAATCATTTAAGCGATGGATTGTTATTTATCCCTTATGGCGTAAGTGTAGATGAATTCCAACATTTTGTGTATGAAAACCCAGATTTAACACCTGCTGAACGTAAACTTGGTTGGAGAGAGATCGAGAAAAAGTACTTGCCACACCGTAACTATGACGAAAATGATTATTTAGAGCGTGGTGGTTTCTGGCACCAACAAGGTCACATCTTTAACAGTCCGTTCTATTATATTGATTATACGCTTGCGCAAATTTGTGCATTCCAATTCTGGAAGCGTGCGAACGAGGATAAAGAGGGAGCTTGGGCAGACTACATTACGCTATGTAAACAAGGTGGTAGTCAGTCGTTTACAGAACTAGTCAGTGTTGCAAACTTAATCTCACCATTTAAGGATGGTTGTGTGAAATCAGTGATTGATGACATTGAAGCATGGCTTAACGGGGTTGATGACAGTAGCTTATAAGGCCGTTGTTTTATTTGATGGTGTTTGCAACTTTTGTAATAGCAGTGTTCAATTTATCATTGAGCGAGATCAAAAGGGCTACTTTCAATTTGCTTCGTTACAAAGCGAGATTGGCCAAAAGTTAGTCGCTGAATATGGTGTACCAAAACAGATAGAGAGTCTTGTTTTAATTGAAGGTGGTCAATACTATCTAAAGTCTACCGCAGCTTTGAGAATTTGTAGAAAACTATCAGGCTTCTGGAAGGCGTTATCAATATTTTTGATTGTTCCTTCACTGGTTCGTAACATTTTTTATGATTTCATCGCTCGAAATCGATATAAATGGTTTGGAAAAAAGACGGCTTGTACGCTTCCGTCTCCAGAAATAAGAAAACGATTTTTAGAATAGAAGCGAAGGGTCTACCGATATCGGTAGACCCCTTTTTTTTATGGATAGGCTGTTTTCGCAAAATGAGCCTTTGGATAAAACTACCTCATATTGCAAAACATACATAGGAAAATGAAGAAGGAGTGGTAAAAATGAGAAAACTATTACTTAGTTTGACGGTTATTGCGTTAGTGTGTTTAGGTTCAGTTACTAGTGCATCTGCACATATGGATTGTGAAGAGATTAATGAAGTAAATTTAACTGATGCTAAAAAAAGCGAGTTAGAGGCATTAACCAAAACAATGTTTGACCAGAAAAAACTACTAATTAGTAAGTATGTTGAATTTGGAGTGGTCTCTGAGGAAACAGGTGAAAAAATGGTTAAGAAGTTGGATAAACGTTATCAAAAATTAGCAGAAGAAGGGTTTATTCCCAAGTGGAATAAATATTGTAAGGATAAAACGAAAAAATAGTAATGGAGAGCTTGGAGATATCCAAGCTCTTTTCATTGAATAAACCTAGTTGGTTTGTGAAGAATATGGGTAACAACAAGATAGACAAGGAGAGGATTTAGTGTCGGTAACTTTGCTTGATATAGAAAATGCTCGGGAAAAAATAAGGAGTATTGTTCATGAAACACCACTTGATCATTCAAGTACGTTTAGTGAACTATCAAACAACGAAGTTTTTTTAAAACTGGAAAATCTACAAAAAACAGGGTCTTTCAAAGTGAGAGGCTCGTGTAATAAACTACTTTCTTTAAGTGAACTAGAGCTTGCACGAGGGGTAATTGCAGCATCTGCAGGAAACCATGCTCAAGGTGTTGCTTATTCTGCAAAAATGTTGAAAATTCCTTGTACGATTGTTATGCCTAAAGGTGCACCGTTAAGTAAGGTCGAGGCTACAAAACGCTACGGTGCTGAAGTTATCTTGAAAGGAAGCTCATTTGATGAGGCACTCCATTTTGCGATTCAGTTACAGCGCAAGACGGGAGCGACATTTATCCACCCTTTTGATGACGAAGCGGTTATTGCCGGCCAAGGAACGATTGGAATTGAGCTTCTAGAACAACTACCTACTGTTGATGCTGTGATTTGTCCTGTTGGTGGAGGAGGCTTAATTGCTGGAGTAGCCTTAGCCGCTAAGTCTCTTAACCCAAACATTAAAGTGTATGGAGTTCAATCATTAGCATGTCCTAGTATGAAACACTCCTTACAACAGGAAGCGCCAATAGAAATTGAGGCGATGCCGACAATGGCTGATGGCATTGCTGTTCGGAAACCAGGAATAAAGAATTTCGATATCATTCGTGAATATGTCGATGAAATTTACTGTGTGGATGAAATGGAAATTTCACGGACAATGCTAATGATCCTTGAGCGTAATAAACTCCTCGTGGAAGGTTCAGGAGCTAGTTCACTAGCGGCTTTGTTATATAAAAAAATACCTATCCAAAACAAGAAAGTTGTTGCGATCTTAAGTGGTGGAAATGTAGATGTGAATTTTATCTCACGAATAATTGAACATGGTATGGTTGAGGCTGGAAGGTTTGTCCATTTTACAACGATTTTAAAAGACAAGCCAGGACATCTTCAAGATGTGTTAGGAATTATTTCAGAGCTAGGTGGTAATATTTTATCGATCTCACTTGAGCATATTGGCGAAAAAATTTTCCCAGGGTATGCAAAATTAGTTTTATCATTAGAAACGACAGATCGTCAGCATGTTGAACAAGTTCTTACAGCACTACGAGACAAAGGTTATGAATTAGATGTCCTACTCTAATCCTTGTATATTTTAGAAAAATTTGCACAAACTTTCCTCGAGGTGATTAGAGATGAAAAAATTATTGTTGATAATAATTGCATGTTTTATAATGGGAATTCAATTTCTAGAAATAGAAGAGGTTTCTGCGAAAGAAGATGAATTAGTCATCCATATTATTACGACGGAATTTGAAACAGAAACTGAGGATGGCAAAGAAATTGAGGTATATCGCTGGGATCCCGGGACTGTTTTTGTGCCAAAAGGGAAAGACGTTACTTTAAGTTTCTATGGTGTAAAAGGAAAAGAGCATCCATTTTACATTGAAGGTACTGATGTGAAAGGGAATGTCAAAAAAGGGGAAGAAACACGTGTGAACGTTCGTTTTGATAAGACTGGAATATATCGAATTGTCTGCACAGCCCACGAAACATTTGATCAAAATGGCCCAATGATTGGCTATATTGTTGTGAAGTAAGAAGTAATAAAAAAACGAGGTTGGATTAGATCCAAGCTCGTTTTTGATATTCTTATGATTTCGTACTCTTAAAATTCTTGCCGCGATAATGTCTCTCTGTACTTTTTAAACCCTAAAAAACAAAAGCCCTACCTCTCTTTTATCATTACGGCTCCTTGGCCGTGCCATTTATAATAAGGCGGTTAAGTGTTTAAAAGATGCCAGATGATTTTACTCGTAAACGATTTCTGATCTATATATAATGTAATTTATTTACGTGGAAATAAAAATCTAATAAACTTTAAGTTTCATAAGCAATACTAACTAATTTATCATACATTGATAAATAAAGCAACTAAATCAAGTATATTCTCTAAAATAATAAGAATATGTTCGTTTTAAGAGTGTTTCTCTTAGGGAAGACGCCATTCAATCTCACCGGATTTAGTTTCTTTATCTATGTTCACTTTAAAGTCATGCTTTTGATAAAAGTGAACGAGCCGATCTTTGTGATCCCAGTCGCGTTTTACAATGTCGCCAGTGATATATTGAATGTTTTGGTCTTTAGCAAGCTCTTTTAAATAGTGCATACAAATCGAACCGTATCCTTTGTTTTCTGGGCCTTTGATGTCACCGATGTGGATTGTGTGCTCGTCTTCATAGGAGGCTTGAATAGAGAAATCCCAATTTCCACGAAAGGCACTTTCGCAATCGTTTAACATAATTTTACAAGTGTCCCCGTCATCAGATGTATAAACAATCACCCAATTGCTATCCTTTGTTTGTTCAATTCCAATGACTTGCCACTTTTTTGCTATTTCCTTTAGGTTATCTTGCATTCGAAACAGTTGAAACTCAAGGTCTTCAATTTCTTCTTTTAGTTCTTCTTCATTTTTTGTCTCGCGTTCAGCTAAAAACGCAGATTTAAATGACATACTTTATGCTCCTTCCTTATTGTAATGGTACTCCTTTAAGTGGGGAGGTGGTTTCATAGTATTCATATGCATCGACAGAAAAGATGTTCTAAATAAGAGCTGATAAACAACAGTTAAAAATTATACTAAAAGTTGGAAGAATACGCAACTTCTTAGTTAAAACTAATTAGTTGAAGTTTTAAGATAAATCCGATAAAATCAATATAATTAATATGAGATAGAGGTGAGTCATCGATGAAGGAAATTCCAATTACCTATGTAAAATCAAATCAAGTGATTTTAGTAATCCTTACTTTTAGTTCAATCTTGTTACAAAATAGCTGGCTATTAGTTGCGGCCTTTCTTTTTGTTGCAGTACCGTTATTGTTAGGGCCAAAGGGAAATCTAGCGTTTTACGTTGCTAAACGATTTTTCTCTGAAAATAGAAGTGGTAAAACCGAAGCGGCTGAATTGCAGAAATTTAATCAGACGATTGCAGGAATATTACTAACTATTGCGGTTGCCATTCATTTTTTGACAGCTAGCTGGATAGCGTGGATTTTTGTAGGAATGGTCACACTTGCAGCGACTATCGCATTACTTGGATTTTGCGTTGGTTGTTTTCTATACTTTCAATGGAAACGGTATAAATATAAATTAAAGAATTAAAAGGAATAGCTTTTATTCCTTTTCTACATAAGGGAGAAATTTCAATGGGGAAAATACATATCATTCATGAAAATAATGAATGGACAAATCACTTAATAAAAAGATTAGAAGAACTAGACCTTCCTTACGAGGAATGGCACTTATCCAAAGGAGCGATTGATTTAAGTCTAGCGCCTCCACAAGGTGTATTTTACAATCGAATGAGTGCTTCGTCTCATACTCGTGGCCATCGCTATGCCCCAGAATTCACAGGAGCAGTACTGGCTTGGTTAGAACGGAATGGCCGAACAGTTTTTAATGGGAGCCGTGCTCTTCAATTAGAACTTAGCAAAGTAAACCAGTACATGGCTTTAAATCTAGAGGGAATTGAAACTCCAAAAACGATTGCAGCTGTAGGGAAAGAGCAATTAATGGAAGCGGCAAAAGGATTTGCTGGGCAGAAATTTATTACGAAGCACAATCGGGCAGGAAAAGGGTTAGGTGTCCAATTGTTTGCTAGTATTGAAGGGTTAAAATCTTATGTATTTAGTGATCAATTTGATGAACCTGTAGATGGGATTACTCTGATCCAACAATACATTGAAGCTCCTGAACCAGTGATTACGAGATGTGAATTTATTGGTGGAAAATTCTTGTATGCGGTCAATGTAAATACCACTGATGGCTTTCAATTATGTCCTGCAGATGCTTGTCAAATAGGTGATTTATTTTGTCCGGTAGGTGAAGAGCAGGAGAAAAAGCCGAAATTTGAGATTGATACAAATTTCAATGATCCTATTATTAAAAAATATGAACAGTTCTTACAGAATAACAAGATTGACGTTGCTGGTATTGAATTTATTCGGAACAAACAAGGTCAAATTTTTACGTATGATGTGAATACAAATACCAACTACAATCCAGAGGCGGAGGCTAAAGCCAAGCAGTTTGGTATGCTTGAGCTTGCTAAGTTTTTAGGATCTCAGCTTGAAGTAGTGACGAAAAACTAGGGAGATTATCCCTAGTTTTTACTTTATAAGGACAAATTTTTTGTTTGTTGGTAAAAATTTGGTAGGATAGTAGATGAACACTATTTTACAGTAAGGGGTTATAAATATGGCTAAGGTTATATTATTTGATTTAGATGGGACCTTGCTTCCGATGGATACGGAAGCGTTTATTAAAAATTATTTGGGGCATTTAGCGCCGAGAGTAGCTTCTATTATTGATCCACAAGAATTTATAAAAGCACTTTGGGCTGGGACAGAAGCAATGATGCGTAACTTAGAAGAAGAAAAAACAAATGAACAAGTGTTTGAAGAAACATTTCTAAAGTTAGTTAAGTTAAACAAAGAAGACATATGGCCAACTCTAGACGAATTTTACTCTGAAATTTTCCCTACTCTTTCTCATTTGACATCACCTACTCCACTAGCTAAAAAAGTCGTAGAGAAGGCTCTTGAACAAGGATACCGGGTAGCGCTAGCAACTAATCCTGTGTTTCCAAAGGTAGCTATTTACGAACGTCTAAGATGGGCAGGAATTGCGGACATGCCGTTTGAGGTTGTAACCGTCTATGAAAATAGTACATATACGAAACCACATACGCAGTATTACCAAGCTATTTGCAATAGATTAGAGATTGACCCCACAGACTGCATTATGATCGGAAATGATAAACAAGAGGATCTAGCTGCTTCAAAAATTGGGATGAAAACGTTTCTTGTCGAAGGTCATGTGATTGACCGTGGCGAGCCAGTTTATCCGATTGATGATCATGGTACGTTAGAAGAGCTTTATGAAAAACTTACGAAAAGAGAAGGGGTTTTTAGAGAGGCGGTTGAAGTATGATTGAAAATGGCCTTACAGCTATACCAGAGTTGGAAACCCCAAATTATTTATTAAGAGGAATGAGCATTGATGATGCTGAAAGTATGTTTGTCTTTATGAGTGATCAGCAAACGATGAGGTATATCACTCCTCATCCCGTCCAATCTGTCGATGAGCTCACTAAAAATATAAAGGTGAGTCTAACTAACTTTCAAGAGTCAAAGGAAATTCCTTGGGTGATTGTTGATAAGATTTCAGGGGACGTTATCGGAATGTTCCGCTTCCATAAGTTTAACTTTTGGCATAAGAAGACAGAAATGGGAGTTGTTATTCGGGAAGACTATCAAAAACGAGGGGTTATGAGTGAGATACTAGAGGTGATCCTGCCATATGGGTTTGATATTCTAGGACTTAACCGAATTGTCGGAGACATCTTTGCTGAAAATAAAGGATCAGAAAAATTGTTACAGAAGTTTGGCTTTAAAAAGGAAGGACAATTACGACAAACGGATTTTGATGGTACTAGGTATCATGACACGGTTGTATTCTCTTTGTTGAAGTCTGAGTATGAAAAATCTAACAGTGTTGTTTAAAAAGTCTCGTATGAGGCTTTTTTCTTTTTTGTGGCACTTTCGCTATTCATAATTTGGCGAAACGCCACTTCTTTTTAGAAGTTTTGTCAGGTAGAAGGAATAACAGTAGCTTCATATTTAATAAGTAAGTATCGGATAAACTTTGACAAAAATGAAGAGGGTGTGTGAAATGTATACAATTAAAGATGTCTCAAAACAACTTAAAATACCAGTTGGTAGTTTGAAATCTTGGGAGCAAGTATTTGAGCGTTTTTTTCAAGTGCAACGGACGAAATCCGGATCAAGAATATATGGTGAAGCAGAACTTTTAGTTTTAAGAAAGATAAAGCTAATGAAAGATAAAAATTTAAGTGACGAAATGCTTATGTTTATCTTAGATTCCAATGATGGTGAAAATCGAGATATTCCTGAGCAAATCCAATCAGAATACGATTTAAAGTATGCTGATATTGTTGAGTTGCAAAATGAGACTGTACAAGCTGTTCAAACGATCTCTGCTTCAATGGATCAATTTAAGGGAGAGTTTATTAAGGAAGTAAAAGAAGAACTAACGCAGGAAGTGAAAAAAGAAATTGCAAAGGGAAATGGAATTACACAAGGAATGATTCAAACCTATACGCATGAAGTGGTAGATACTTATCAAATGACATACCAACAGATAAATAAATTAAAAAAGGAAATTCAAAGAGACCAAGAAGAAAAACTGTTTCTCCAAAAGAAAGTAGAGGAACGAGAAGAATTGTTTCAGGATTTCGTTCAAAGCTACCGCCAATCTGCAGCTGCAATTGAAGCAAGGAACGAAAGACGAAAGCTTTCCTATTGGTTAGGTTTACTTTCAAAGGCTCAAATGAAATGGACGAAAATGTAAGTCATGAAAGGAAAGTCTGTCAACAATAGTTGGCAGACTTATTTATTTTTGTCAATGTTGGCATAAACTTCCTGTTTATAACAAAATATAAAAATATCTACTTCTCTTAAAAGGGGTCTCATATGAAGGGTGAATTAATCTCATCTCTTGATCGAAATCTAAACAAGATTTTAAAAGGTTTAGGAAATAGCAATGATATCTTAATACGAAAACTCATTATTGGTAACACAGAAAAACTGGCAGCTATCATCTATATGGACGGAGTTACCGAAAATGAGAAAGTAGAAGAACAAATTATTAAACCCCTTATTTCAACAAGCCTTCATGACCAAAGTAACTTGATGGAATTAATAAAGTTAAGAGTGGTACAAACAATCCGTGCAAAAGAAATTGACTCGATAGACGGAGTCATACAAGAGCTTATTCAAGGTAAGAGTATTTTAGTTGTCGATAAAGAGAATGTAGCCCTAGCGCTAGATACCGTAAAATGGCCAGAAAGAGCGGCTCCTGAACCTAAGGCACAAAGGACTCCTCGAGGTCCTGATATAGGGTTTAACGAGTCATTGACTTTTAATTTGTCTTTAATACGAAAATCGATTAGGGACTGTAAACTTAGAATAGAGAGTAATGAAAATCCAAATATTAATACTTCATTCTCGTTGGTATATCTAGAAAATAGTGTAGATCAAGATATGCTTAAGCTATTAAAAAGTAAGTTACAAGAAATCGATATCCCTGTCGTATTGGACTCTAGTTTTTTGGAAGAAAATCTAACAAATGAAACAACGTCAATGTTTCCACTGACACTAACTACCGATCGACCTGATTTAGTTAGTGCTGAAATATTAGAAGGGAAAATTGCCATCGTAGTAGACGGTACCCCATTTGTAACGGTGCTTCCAATTATATTTATCCAACTCTTTCAATCGCCTGATGATTATTATTCATTAGCTAGAAATTTTCAAAGTAGAAGATTAGCGAGGATGTTTTTTTTCTTTCTATCAATATTGCTACCTGCTCTCTACATCTCATTTACAGTTTACCAACCTGGCTTACTACCAACTAGTATCTTAATTGGTTTTGTTGCACAGAGAGAGGTGGTGCCGTTTCCCACCGTTGTTGAGATTATTGTATTCTTTTGGCTTATTATCATTATTGTTGAAAGTTCCTTGAGGCTTCCTCAGGGTGTTGTTCTGACAGTTACGATTTTTGCTTCAATTACCTTAGGGCAACAGGCAGTAGAAGCACAACTTGTACAGCCTACTACCTTAGTGGTTTTAGCTGCTTCCTATATTATGTCAAGTAGTGTGCCGGTATTTAGCTTAACTGTCGTGTATAGAATATTGACGTTTCGATTTATCTTCCTTGCTTCCTTATTAGGTCTTTATGGGGTCATGATCGGGATTGTTGTCCTTATCTTGCATTTAAGTGCACTAAGATCTTTTGGTGTACCGTACTTATCCCCGGTTGCTCCGTTTAATTTGAAAGATCAAAAAGATGCAATTTTTAGAACACCAATGGAATTCATTATCACAAGTAAAAAGAAGTTTACGAAAGAAGAGCCTATGAAAAAGGAGTAAAAGGATAAAACATCTATGAAAAAAAGATCTTGGTTGCACATAACGATTTATACTTTAATTATACTATCTTCGTTTTTGGTAGGAAAAAATGTTGAGGATTCCTTAATAAAAAACCTTTCCATTGTTTCGGCAGTGGGTATCGATTTAGAGGAAGATTTATATGCTGTTACGTTACAAGTAATAAATCCGAAGAGATTACAAAAAGATGCGGGACAGACTCTTGGCTATATTAATTATAAAGAGAGTGGTAGAACAATAACGGAAGCAATGAAGAAGATAAATACTGTTATTTCAAGAAATATTTTTTTAGATGACACTGAGATTTTTATTGTTAGTGAGGAACTTGCCCGATCAAAAGGGATTAATGAGGTTATTGATTATCTAATCATTGAGCCAAATGTTGCATCTAATATTTCCTTTTTTGTTACTAAAGGCGATGCAGCTAACGCTATTTTAAATATCTTTACTCCAGTTCAACAAGTATCTGCTCAAAGGATCCATGAGATGCTTACTAATATTCAAAAAGAGGCTGGTTTTGCTACGAGAATCTATCCAAATAGAGTTAAAAATTATTTGTTAAATTACCCAGTTGTTAATAATATCGTGCCATATATCACTATCGAGGGAAATTTTAAACAGGGTTTTAAAAAAGAAAATATTGAGACTTTTGATCCGGAAACGAAAATAAAGATTGAAGGAATGGCTTTTTTTCATAGAGATAAAATTGTCGATTTTTTAAATTTGGAAGAAAGTAAAACGTTGCTATTAGTAACAAATCATTTAAGGATGACTTTTCTTGAATCCAACTGCCCAGATGGTAACGGGTTTGTAGCGATGAGGCTAGATAGTTCCAAGACAAAGATTAATCACAAACTAGAAAATGGTATACCAAGGTTTAAGGTAGATGTAACAGTAGCAGGGAGAATTCAAGAATCTTCATGTGAAATAGGTTTTAAACATCCAGATTTACAAAGGTTTGAAACACATTTTGGTAATTTAATCGAGGCTCATATCTCTGATTTAATAAAACTTAGTCAGTCTCATCATGTCGATTTTATTGGGTTTGGGAAAGCGATGTATTTAAGTAAACCCTCAGATTGGAGAAAAATAGAAAAAACGTGGGAAGATATTTATCCAAACGTAGAAGTTGACGTAAAGGTGAAAGTAGACATTAGTGAATCCGGGGACGCGACAAAATTAAAGTAGCAAGTTAGGATGGGAAAGAATGAAAGTAAAAATAGCGAGTAACGAATTTTATACACTTCTTATTCTTTTTTTACTTGGTAGCTCGATTGTTGTTGGTTTGAATTTAGATACAGAGGAAAATGCGTGGCTAGTCAACTTACTATCAATGGTATTTGGAGTGGGTCTTTTCTACTTTTACCTTTATTTATTGAAATACGGTTCCTGGAAGGAGTTTCACATTTTACTCGAGTTTGTTTTTGGAAGGTTTATTGGGAGGACGGTATTGCTGCTTTATTCCCTTTACTTTCTCTACATAGGAAGCAGAGTTGTAAAAGATTTCTCATTCTTTATCCGGCAGACGTTATTTTATGAAATTGAACAGATGGTAATTTCAATCGTATTTGTAGCGATTATCGGATATGCCTTGTATTTGGGCTTGGAAGCGATTTCGAGAACATCTCAAATATTGACTCTTTTTACGTTTTTATTACTAATCTTAATTATCATATTCTCTTTTTTATCGGACGTCATTTATATAGAAAACGTTAGACCTCTAATAGATCTCGACTCCTTAGAACTGAAAAATATCGATCGGTGGATTACTTTTCCTTATGGGGAAATAGTCGTTTTTCTCCTTCTTTTGCCACTAGTAAATAACTATCAAAAGCTAATGAAATTCGGTTGGATTCCAATAGCAGTAAGTGGCCTAATTCTAATTGTATTCTCGGAAATTATTATCGCTATCTTAGGAGCAAAAGTCTCGACTCTATACACATTTCCACTTGTTAAGGCCATCGAAATGATAGAAATAGGTGGAGTTATTCAGCACATAGAATTTCTTTCTGTATTTGCCTTCTTTTTTGTTGGGTTTGTTAAGGTTTGTATATTTTTGTGGGCTAGTACAGAAACCTTTCGTCATACATTTCCATTTTTCCAAAGGAACTTTATTATTTTCTTACTGTGTACTTCTGTATTAGTTACCACCGTGATTATAGCAGATGATTTACCTCAGCATTTATTTATTGGGCTAAATATTGTACCTCTATATATCCATTTACCTTTTCAATTTGTTATTCCGTTAATCATGCTAGGGATCTTATTTATTAAGAATAGAAAAGGAAGTTCTTCTGTTAATAGCGGTAGTTAACGTGTTATGGCTTAAAAGATAGCGAAGGGACTTAGAAATTACAAAGTCCTTCGCTATCTTTTATTATTGATCTTTTTGGTCTGTTCCTTTTTCCAATTGTTTTGCTATCGTTGCGATTGTTTTCCCAGTAGGAAAGTTTTGTAAGCGACTTTTTGGATCGTATACTTTTTGTGATGGCCAAAGTCCGTGATGACCTGAAAAGATATAGCTAATGATACATGCGAGAAAAAAATACTCAAGCCCTTCTCCGTCGAACATTTCCATTGCTAATAAAAAGGAGGCTATTGGAGTGTTAGCGCCGCCGCAAAAAACAGCAATTAACCCAATTGCGGCAAGGAAGGAAGTTGGTAATCCTACGATTGTCGATAGAGTGTTTCCTAACGTCGACCCAACAAAGAATAACGGAATTGCCTCACCTCCTACAAATCCAAATCCCATGGTTACAGCTGTAAAAATTAATTTAGCCAAAAAGGCAAACGGAGGAACCTCTCCTGTAAATGATTGCTCAATCATTTCAAGACCACGACCGTTATATTCATATGAACCTACAATTAACATTAAGGCAACGATAATAACTCCACCTACAAAACCTCGTAGCATATGAGATTTTAAATGTTTTTCAGAAAACATCTGAAGATAATGTCGTAGCTGACAATATAATATACTGATAACACTAAACAGAATACAAACAATGAAAAATTTTATAAAGGTGGCCGTAGTAAGCTCTGGAACTTGTTTAATGATAAAATGTTCGTGCTCAACACCCCATGTTTGACTAGTTGTTAGATGACCAACAAAGCTAGCAGTAATACATGGAACAATTGCTTCATAACGTAACCTACCTAATGAGGCCATCTCCATACCAAACACAGCTCCTGTAATTGGTGCTCCGAAAGCTGCTCCAAAACCGCTACTAATTCCAGCCATAATTAAAAGGTTTGTATCTAATGGGCTCACTTTAAATAATCGATTGACGGACTCCGCAACGCTACCACCCATTTGAATGGCAGCTCCTTCTCTACCTGTCGAACCGCCAAACAATACGGTAATAAAAGTCCCTATATAAACCAATGGGCCGATTCGACGATCAATTTTCCCTTTTCCATGGATTTGATCAAGGATAAGATTATTTCCTTTTGCAGAGGCTTTGCCATGTACTTGATACAAATAACCGATTAGTACACCACCAAGTGGTAGGAAATAAATAAGTCCAGGATGGGCTTGTCTTGTTTCGCCTAAAAAGTCATTCGTTGTTAAGAGTAAAGCTGTAGTTGAACCAACAACTAGACCGATTACTGTTCCGGAAACAATCCATTTAATAAGTAGCAATAAAAAAGTAGTTGATTGATTTATTTGTTTCATAGTGCCCTCCAATAAAGACGATATGATTAGAGTTTTCCCGAACACATTTTTTTAACCAAAAGATTCCTTGTTCACACTCAGTTCATATTCATCTGTTATGATGCAACTTAGGAAGAGGTGATGTATCATTAAATTCTGGATAAAATTAGTTATTTCAATAAGTTTCATAACAATTACTAGTATCCTTTTAGTTAATACAACAACCATCCAAATACTACTTTCTGGAGATGTTGAAGCTTTTTTAGCATCAGTTAGTGATCAGCCTCTTCCATTATTAGGAATTACACTTGTGTTAATGATGGTTCAAAATATTATAAGCTTTATACCACTGATACTAATTCTTACAATAAATGTTTTGTCTTACGGCTTTTTTTACGGTTTGCTATGGAGCTGGGGTTCTAGTATAGTAGCTGCTTCACTTGTTTTTATAGTAGTCCGGTATGTATTCAAAAGTAATCTACTAAATAAAGTGAGTGTAACGCTAAAGGGAAAAGTAGAACAAAACGGGTTTACGTATGTACTATTGGCTAGGATTTTCCCGTTTTTTCCTACGAGCTTAGTAAATATAGGTTGTGGTGTGACTACAATTAAGTATAAAGACTTCTTATTAGCTACAGGATTGGGAAATCTGGTCTATTTCTTTGTGTTGTCAGCGGTTCCATTTGGAATTTTAAAAGGGGATCCAACTTTTCTTTTAGTGATCTTAATCGCTGTGATTATTACGTTTTTGATGATAAGAAAATTTAGGAGGAAGTCTCCTACTACTGTAAAGAATTTGGCTGAGTAAAAATCTCAGGAAATTCATAGCTTGTTCATATTTAGTTCATATTAGGATGTTAAACTTTATTCATCATAGTAAATAACCAGAATGAAGCAAAACTAATAGTGGACTGATGAGAGGTTAACCTTCCGCAATAAAAGGAGTTTTGCATATGAAACAACTAAGATTATTAGTCATTGATGACGATCCGAATATCTGTGAATTAATTAGATTATATGGTGAAAAGGCTGGTTATGATGTAACACATGCTAATGACGGTTTAAAAGGTGTAGATGCTTTCTTTGAATTTTCCCCTGATTTAGTCGTGCTAGATATTATGTTGCCAGGTTTAAGTGGCTGGGAGGTTTGTCAAGAAATCAGACACGAGTCACAAATACCCATTATTATGCTAACTGGAAAAGGAGAAAGTTACGACAAGATTAAGGGACTAGATCTTGGAGCGGATGATTACGTTGTAAAGCCCTTTGATCCAAAAGAGCTTTTAGCAAGAATGAAAGCTGTCCTAAGAAGATATAACATTTTCAATGGGGAGCAAGACGTGCTTTCATTTTCGGGGTTAATCATTGATATGAAACAATATAAAATTGAGAGTCAAGACGAACAAATCACGATGCCTCCAAAAGAGATTGAGTTACTCTATTACTTGGCTAATCATACGAACCGTGTATTTACACGCCAGCAGTTGCTGGACCAAATTTGGGGATATGATTTTGAGGGTGATCCCAGAACTGTAGATGTTCATATTAAAAGGATAAGGGAAAAATTAGGGAAGGATAACCCGAACTGGGAGCTAAAAACATTACGTGGAATTGGCTATAAGTTTGAGGTGACCAATCCATGAGGATTCGATCAAGTATCTTTACAAAGTTATTTAGTACCTATGTACTAAGTTCAATTGCTGCCTTTCTAATTTTTAGTACTGTCTTGTATGTCTTGTTCCAACAAGATTTGAAGGGAGATTTCCTAAGTACCCTGCATGCACAACATGAGCAAGTAGAGAGAACACTTCAATTAGCCTATGAAGAAGGGCAAAATAAGGAAGCGATTATTTCTACGCTCGGTTTTAATAATGATAATAGCCATAAAAATATTTACCTTTATGGAGAAAATGGTGAGTTATTGCATTTGTTTTCTGATTCAGAGGAGCCACTTCATATCGAGCAGGAGTTTATTGAACAAGCTCTTAGTGGGAACCCAGTCAATGAGTTCGTGAATGAAAAGGGGCATAGGATATTCTTGATGGTTTCACCAATAGAGAGTAATACATTGGTTGAATTTCAGGAAAAAGTATTAGTGATTGCACTACATGGCTATGACTCAGTAGCCAAAAGTATTAAAGGTATGTTTATGTTGGCAGGTCTTATTACTACAATCGTAGCCACTTGTTTCTTATTTCTAGTATCAAAAAAACTCTCAGCACCATTACAAACTATGAATGTTGTTGCAATGGAATATGCTCGAGGCAATTTTGATCGAAAAGTAAAAGTTGCTGGAGATGATGAAATAGGACAATTAGGTGAAACGTTAAATCATATGGCAAGTGAATTAGCTAGTTTAGATAATATGAGAAAAGAGTTTGTCGCTAATGTTTCTCATGATATGCGTTCGCCTTTAACATCAATTAATGGTTTTGTAGGGGCTATGTTAGATGGGACGATTCCTCAACAGGATCAAAAGCGGTATCTGCATTTAATGAAAGATGAAACGGAGAGGCTGATCAAGCTAGTAAACGATTTATTAGACATCGCCAGAATAGAGGCTGGACAAGTTTCTATACAACCACAAAATTATAATATTTCAGAGCAAATCCGTAAATTAATGGCGAAACTTGAACCACAATTAACGAAACAAAAGCTAGAAATTGAAATCCAATCCAATCAGGATGATGACTTATACGTATTTGCTGATAAGGATCGATTTGACCAAGTACTAGGAAATCTAATTGAAAATGCCGTTCACTTCTCTCCACAAAAAGGAATTGTGACAGTGAGGGTACTGGGTATCGGTAGAGAAGTTTCTATTTCTATTGAAGATCAAGGCCCAGGTATTCCGCGAGAAGAACTTAGCCACATCTGGGATCGGTTTTTTAAGGTAGATAAAGCCCGAAGTCAAAAAGTTGGAACCGGTATTGGGTTATCAATTGTAAAACATATTATTGATTTACACGGAGCAAGAATTGATGTTGAAAGTGAAGTAGGGAACGGTACAACATTCTCAATTACGTTACCGATGGCAAGCAAAATAGCAAAAGAATAGAGAGGAGAAATGTTTAATGATAACGATTTATACAACTCCAGGGTGTTCGTCATCAAGAAAGGCAAAAGCATGGTTGAAAGAGCATAATATTGAATTTGTTGAACGTAATATGTTAACACACAGACCTTCAGTTGCTGAAATTAAAACAATGGTAGGGAAGACGGAGGATGGGGTAGATGAAATTATTTCTACAAGGTCGCAAATATTTAAAAAATTAGGTCTTGATTTAGAAACGCTTTCTATTCAAAAACTGTTTAAAGTTGTTAGTGAAAATCCTTGCTTCTTACGTAGCCCAATTATCGTTGATGAAAAACGACTCTTAGCGGGATTTAGCGAAATTGAAATTAGACGATTTTTGCCAAGAAAAACACGAAAATTTTATTTGCAACAAGCACAGTTATTAGTCAATTAATGATAAAAACGTCAGTCACTGGGAATAAAGTGACTGACGTTTTTTTTTCGTAATAGAAACCTCGCAAGAAGCTGAGATAAAAGTTCCTAATTGACTTTCTTATAAACTTTTTTATATAACTCTTTTGCTGTATCACAAGCAATTACTTTACCATTTACAATTGAAAACGGGCAATGTTTACAAGTTTTGCATTCGCCCATGCACCCTTTTCGCTTGATTTTTATATCTAAATCCAGTGCTTTTAACTTTTTATAGACTTTTTTTGTTTTAAAGTCATTTTCACGACAAAAATACACTTTATCCATCTATGTATCACCTCACGAGGTTAATTGAAAATGATTATCACTTTCTTTTATTATAGCTAGAAATAGTCCTATCGTCACGTGAAAATTTAGCGAAAGGCTTGTCTTTTTTGTGTGAAATTATGGTAGACTACATAATCCAGTTCTTAACTAGTTGTATTTCCTCTTGATGGGTGTACTTTTCGTCGTCTGGTGTTTCTAATATTAACGGAATTCCTTTTATGACATCTGATGTTAAGAAGCTTTCCAACTGTTCTTGGGAAATATGGCCGTCTTTCAAGTTGGCATGTCGATCTTTTCGTTTACCTGATGGGTATTTAGAGTTGTTAAGGTGAACGGCCTTTAAGTGTTCAAAGTAACCTAGCTCTCTACCTTTTTGAGCAACCTCATCCCAATTTTCTCCGGTCCATAAACCACTTGCAAACGCATGACAAGTATCGAAGCAAAAGCCAATTTTTTCAGGATTGCTTGTTAATTTACGGACTTGTACCATTTCTTCTAAGGTAATGCCCATATTTGTTCCTGCGCCAGCATTATTTTCAATTAATAATAACGACTTTCCATGCCAACTGTTAAGTACTTCATTTAATATCGTGATCATTTTTCTATAGCCATCAAGAGTTGGCTCGCCCTTCATTGTCCCGAAATGAACGACAATTCCAATAGATCTGCAGGCTTCAGCAATCTCTAGGTCATTAAGAAGAGAGGCGACAATTTGAGCTTCACTCTCACCAGCTTCAGGGATTAATTTTGTTGGGTAAGGAGTGTGGGCGATAGAAACGATTGATTTTTCCTTACAGAAGTTTGCGCAGCCTTGTGCTGATTGCTGACTAAAATCTTTTACTGTTAGACTACGTGGGTTTTTCGGAAAGTACTGAAATGCTGTTGCTCCAATGGAAAAAGCTTTCTTTGCCGCTTGCTCATAACCGTTCCTGATACTAACATGACTTCCAATATACATCCGTTTCATCTCCGATCAATGCTGACAGTTTGGACAATAAAAAGTTTTTTTAGAAGAAATAATTTCTAAAACGATGTTTGTACCACACTGTAAGCAAGGCTTACCTTCTCTATCATATACAAGAGTTTGGTAACTTCCTGTTAACGTATCTCCTTTAAAAAATGGATCATCCATATAGCCACCTTGCTCAATTCCTCTGAGTAGTGCTTTTTTCATTCCAATGTATAAGTTTGTCTTTTCCTGTTCAGTTAGTTCGTTTAACTTCCTTGTCGGTTTAATTTTTGCAACAAAACAAATCTCATCCGAGTAGCAGTTACCAATGCCCGCGATAAACGATTGATTTACTAACGTTGTTTTTAGCATGCCACGTCGATTTTTTACAAGATCCAAAAAAGCCTCTTGTGATAGTTCTGCATCAAGTGGTTCAGGACCTAGCTTTGCAAATTCCTCATGTAATTGCTTGTCATCTAGTAAATGGAGATAACCGAGACGAAGTCCTATGAAATATAAATCACCAGTGGGAGTCGAAAGAATGATTTGCTTGGTCCGATCGGGACTATCATCCTCATTTCCAAAAAACATCCAACCACCAAGCATCAAATGGAGAACTAAGTTTTTTCCAGAACTAAGTCGAAAGATAAGGTGTTTGGCTCTTCGTTGGATTTCTAAAACAGTGGTATTAGTAACTTCGTTTGTATATAATGCCACAGGGACGTTAATTGATTTTTCTCGATTAATAACAATGTTTGTTATAGGCTTTCCTTTCATTTTCATATTTAAAAATTGTTTGTATGTTTCCATTTCAGGTAATTCAGGCATAAAATAAGCTCCTTAAGATGTGATATGTTAAGTATTTATAATAGTCAGGGGAAATATTAGAAGATTTCTGCGGATTTGCAACTTTAGAAGCTGTTTTGGACTTCTGTCAAGAAAGTGGACGATTTTAAGAGAGAATTTTAATTGTGGTTGCTTATGTTTTATAGCTAAATTTGAATTCCTTGTGAGATTTAATCTATCTTAATATTCAAACAAATGCATGTGAGTCCCAAAGAAGAGATTTGTTCATTCCGCCGCGACTTGACTTTGAGCCTCTGCGGGTATGTTTTCCAAACCACGAAGCCACCTGGTAATAACTCCATGTGGCTTGCCAAAAAAGGCTAACATACCCGCCTCTCCAAGTAAAGTCGCTCAATATTGTGCACCACCTTAAGCTGCTTGGTTTCCTCTAGTTTGTTTAGGGCCTTTACAAACCTTTCTTTCATACTCATTTGGTGATACATAACCTATTGTTGAATGGCTTCTTCTTTCGTTGTAAAAGCTCATAATATAATCCCAGATATCCCTTGTAGCTTCCTCGCGAGTACTATACTTACGTCGGTAGATTAATTCCTTCTTTAAGGTCGCAAAAAAAGACTCCATACATGCGTTGTCATAACAGTTTCCTTTACGGCTCATACTGATCTGAATGTTATATTCTTCTAGACATGAGATGTACTCTTTTGATGTATACTGAGAACCTCGATCTGAGTGATGGATCAAATTTTCTGATGGTTTTCTTGAATTAATTGCTCTGGCGAGAGCTTTTAAAGGTAGCTCCTTGGTCATAGTTTTATCTGTACTCCATCCAACAATCTTACGTGAGTATAAGTCCATGACAGTGGCTAAATATAGCCATCCTTCCATTGTCCATATATAAGTAATATCTGTTACCCAAACACGATCTGGCTGCTCTGGGTAAAATTCACGGTTCAGTAGATTAGGATAAATAGGATTACTGTGATTTGAGTCGGTAGTAACGACAAACCGTTGTTCCGGAATTGCCCGAAGCCCCATTTCTTTCATATATCTCCCAACTGTTTTCTCAGATACAGTATAGCCGAGTTTATGGAGCTCTCTAGTAATTCTTGGACTGCCGAAAACTTCCCTATTTTTATAGAAAAGATTAGATATTTTCGCCTTTATCTTTTCCTTTTGTTTCTTTTCCTTAGTAACCTTATTGCCTTTTTTTAACCACTTGTAATAACCACTTTTTGACACTTTTAAGACAGAGCACATCTTCACAACCCGAAACTCATTTCGTTGTTCATAAATGAACTGAAACACTATTTCTGGCTTTGCATGAAGATGCGCGCCGCCTTTTTTATGATTTCATTTTCCTCCTTTAGCTCATTAATTTGATCTAGTAGTTCTTTCTCACGTTTCTTAAACTCACTTGGTGTAATGTAACTTAAACCCTCTTGACTCATTTTAATCTTATTTCGGTAATCTTTTACCCATCGTGAAATTGTTTTAGGGGAGATATCCATTTCTCTACCGACATCTGTAGCTTTTTTCCCCTCATCTACTACTAACTTTGCAATATACTCTTTAAATTCCTGATCGTAAGATCTACGCATAGTGACACGCTCCGCTCTGTAAACTTGTGTTACAAGTCTCTCCATATCGTGTCCACTTTATAGTCTATATTCAGTTTCGTGCTATTAATGACTGCGTAAGACATAATTTGTAATATTAGCACCGTAGAAAATCGTAAATCTTGTCTAAACTTATATTTTTGTGAAGGAAAAAAGGGATTTGTATAGAAATAATAAAGTAGATAATTACTGTTAAGTACAAAGTGATTTATGAGTATCTGATCATTGCAAATAAAAATTGTGGAGGGACATCATGAATAGTTTAAGAGTTGCTGTATGTGACGATTCAATGTTGGTTAGAAAGAAATTGAAGGGGAGCCTCGAAGAACTTGGAATGAGTGTAGTAATTGAAGCCACAGATGGCTCTGATATAGTAGAAAAACTAAAAGAAACTAGCGATATTGATGTTCTATTTTTAGATATTGTGATGCCGAATAAAACGGGAATTGAAGCTCTAGAAGAACTGAAAAGTAATGAGAAAACAAAAGATATCAATGTAGTTATGGTAACATCTGTAGGTACCTCAAAACATGTCAAAGAAGCAGTTAAGTTAGGTGTTTTTGATTTCATGCAAAAACCAGTGGACATCAACGTGCTTAGAACGATTTTAGAAAGAGTGAAAGGGGAGTAATCTACACATGTTTAGTAAATATTTTGGTAATTTCTTATTGAACAAAGGAATTATCACAAGCGAACAACTTAATGAAGTTTTCCAAGAAGAAAAAAATAGCCATGTAAAGCTAGGAATCCTAGCACTAAATAAAGGCTTTATGTCTCTAAGTCAGATTGAGGAAGTTAATCAAGCTCAAATGGCTACCGACAAAAGATTTGGAGAAATCGCAATTGAAAAAGGTTACCTAACCATTGATAAATTAGAAGAATTGTTAACAGGGCAAAAAACAAGTTATTTATTATTAAGCCAAATCTTACTTGATAAAAATATATTGACGATGGAACAAATCAGCCGTCATTTATTTACCTATAAAAACGAAAATGGTTTATCGAATGAAGAGTTACAGGAATTAACTAGTGATAATGTTGAGAGAATTGTCTCTAACAGTTTGGAGTTAACCAATACTTCTATAGAGGAGTATATCATTCTGTTAGTAAAAAATATTGAACGACACTTAAGAGAAAAAACATTTATTGAAGTAGTAAAAGAGGTGCCTGCTGAGTACCAGCTAAGAGCCTATCAGAAAATTGTTGGGGAATACAGTTTAGATACATATTTAGTGTTTCAAGAACGGGATTTTATAAAAGTTGCCTCGATTTTTGCGGAAGAGGTATTAACAGAAGTTGATGAACTATGCATTTCTGCTGTTTTAGAGTTCTTAAACCTGCATAATGGTATTTTTATTGTTAACGAAGTTGATAAAGGCTTTGACATGGATCTTAAAGTTCAGACGTTAGTTGACGACCTTCCTTCAACAAATCAAGCTCTCTATTTTAAGTTATCGTTTGGGGATATGAATTGTTACTTATGCTTAGAGAAAAATTAGATAGAACGAACCGGGCGCTAGAAATGATTAAGCTCGGTTCGTTTTTTGTTGGTAGGTCTGACCCCATCTATTCTAGTTTTTCAATCCCTTTCTTATAGGTGACAAGGGCATGGTTATTAGCAATTGAACCGGTTTGAATGGAGAAGTTCACCTGTTTCGGTACATGTTGATAGTACCAATACCGGTTGGTAAATGGGCATTGAAGCTTTTGTGGAGGGAGTATTGGGATGATGTCATTTGTATTGACAAAGCGAAGACTGTTCTGAACACTTTTCGTATATTGCTGGGCAAATTGTTTATTACCAACCCGCGGGCTTGCAAAATTATAATGTATCACTTGTTTGAACCTACTGTTTTTCGTAACATCCAAAGCATGTAATGTAGCTAATGCTGCTCCGAGGCTATGACCAGTAATGAAGAGCTTCTTAAAGGGTGATATTTTTGAGTACGTTTTGAATATTTCTTCTCGACATGAGGCATAAATTGATAGAAATCCATGGTGTACCAAACCGCATTCTGGTGAAAAAGGAAAAGAGTCCTGGAATGCTTCTGCGTCAGCAATCCAATCTGGATCTGACTGGGTACCACGAAAAGCAATAATCACTGTATCCCATGTCTCTAAAATAAACCCAAACCACTCCTCTTTGTCAAACGCCTTAGCTTTAAAGGGTTTAACAAGTCGAACTCCATACGGAACTTTAAAGTGACCGTTGTGAGAGTATTGTTCATAGGTTAAGTTACACATATCGAGTAAGTATAGAGCCAACCGTTTATTGAAAAAAGGATTTTGTTTCACTTTTACCACCCCCTTACCTGATTTATATTATCTTATTCATAGTAGGAAAAATGGGTGTTGTTGATAATCAAGTAAATGAAAAGTTTCATACGATAAAAGGATAGGAGGGATCAGGATGGCTTTCATTGGAAATTTATTGTGGTTCATTTTTGGTGGAGGGCTTGTTGCTTGTGTTTTGTGGTTTTTGTTCGGATTATTAATGGCAATAACAATTATCGGAATTCCATTTGCGAAAGCAGCCTTTACAATTGCTAGCTTTGCTGCTTTTCCGTTTGGAAGACAATTAGTAGATGTGAGAACGTTAGGTGGGAAACGAATTTTTGGAACTGGGTTAGCAAACTTTTTGTGGATTATTCTAGCAGGATTTTGGTTGTTTATTTCCCATTTAGCAGCAGGTATTGCAAGTTGTATTACGATTATTGGTATTCCATTTGGGCTTGCTCACTTTAAGTTAGCATTTGTCTCGTTTGCGCCGTTAGGCAAAAGGATTGTTTAATAGAAATTTCTATTGGAATATCAGCCATAGGAAAAAGCTTAAGCTAGGGTTACTTGTCACCCTGCCTTAAGCTTTTATTAGATACATTTATTACCACGTTAAAGTAAAAAAGCTTGATAAGGGGTTTGAAATCAAATACTATATTATTCATATACTATTTTATTTATTTTGAAATGTAAGAATAGAAAGAAAAAACATGTACAAATCTAGTAACAATACATATAATGTAGATATTCTTATAGAAAGAATTATGCCAATAATCACAAAAATATTATTTGAGGAAACTATTGGAATATAAGTAGATAATACGGAGATTTTAGGAGGGAAATTCATGAGAGATTTTACTACTACATATTTTACGATGGTCGAGGCAGATGCACTAGACTATGTGAAGACACGATTATCTTTTTTTCCTGATGACGCAGAGCTTACATGTAAAGAAATTGGCGATGGGAATTTAAATTATGTTTTTAGAATCATAGATACAAAGACTGGTAAGTCACTAATTGTTAAACAAGCAGGACCGGTAGCTCGAATTTCTGATGAGTTTAAGTTGTCTCCTGATCGAAATCGTATTGAAAGTGAAATACTAAGTTTACAACACAAGCTAGCGCCTGGATTTGTTCCGATGATGTTTCATTACGATCCGATTATGAACTGTTGTGCAATGGAGGATTTATCTGATCATGAGATTATGAGAACTGCGTTGTTACAATATAAGAAGTTTCCTTTGTTTGCGGACCATATCACGACATTTCTGGTAAATACTCTTTTGTTAACATCAGATGTAGTCATGGACCATAAAGAAAAGAAGGAATTAGTCAAGCAATTCATTAACCCGGAGCTTTGTGAAATTACAGAAGATCTAGTATTTACTGAGCCGTTTATTGACCATCCAAGAAATGATGTATTTGAAGCTACAAAAGAGTTTATACAAGAAAACATCTGGGGAGATCCAGAGTTGGCGTTGGAAACAGCAAAATTAAAGCTCGAGTTTATGACGAATGCTCAGAGTTTATTACACGGTGATTTACACACTGGCTCTATCTTTATTAAAGAAGACTCGACAAAAATCATTGACCCTGAGTTTGCCTTTTATGGACCAATTGGATATGACGTTGGAAATGTTATTGCTAATTTAATTTTTGCATATGTTCATGCAAGAGCAACGATTGATGATGAGGCGAAAAAGGTTGACTATATGTCATACCTAGAAGATACAATTGTTGATACTATCGACCTTTATAAGGATAAGTTTATGGTTGCTTGGGATGAAAAAGCATTAGATCCTGTAGCGAGTTATCCAGGATTTAAAGAATACTATATAGGTAAAGTACTAGATAATACGGCTGCGGTTACTGGATTAGAGCTTTGCAGAAGAATTATTGGAATAGCCCACGTAAAAGATATAACATCCATTCAAGATCAAGACAAAAGGGCAGCGGCTGAGAAAATTTGCTTGTCGGTTGGAAAGATGTTGATCCTTGAGAGAGAATGGGTAAAAACTGGGGAAGATTACGTAAAGGTAATCCGAGAGTTTGAACAACTATTTTAGGAGTGAGTATTTGTGACAAATCCAGTTGCAGTCATTCAGTCAGTTAGACTTGATGATGAAAAAGATGCACTAATTTTATTAGATCAGACAGTACTTCCTAACAGGAAGGAATATTTAGAACTTAAAGAGCTGAAAGACATATGGGATGCAATCTATCACCTAAAAGTGCGTGGCGCACCTGCAATTGGAATTGCTGCTGCATATGGTGTATATCTAGGGACAAAACAATCTGTAGCTTCTACGTATGAAGAACTTTTGGAAGATTTTAAAAAAGCAAAAGAGTATCTAGCCTCTTCTAGACCTACGGCAGTAAATTTGTTTTGGGCATTAAACCGCATGGAAGGAAGACTTCATCAAGAGGCAGATAAGTCAGTTACTGAGATAAAGACTGCCTTAAAAGAAGAAGCAGAGCTCATCCGTGCAGAAGATGAAAAGGTTTGTGAAGCGATTGGCGAATATGCGTTGTCATTATTAAAGCCAGGAATGGGCTTATTAACCCATTGTAATGCAGGTACGATTGCTACAGCCAAATACGGTACTGCCTTAGCGCCTATTTACTTGGGGCAAGTACAAGGATATGACTTTACAGTTTTTGCTGATGAAACACGACCACTGTTACAAGGAGCGCGCCTCACTGCTTGGGAGTTAAAAGAAGCAGGAGTTGATGTCACGTTAATCTGTGATAATATGGCGTCAATTGTCATGAAAGAAGGAAAGGTACAAGCTGTTTTGGTTGGTTGTGATCGTGTTGCCGCTAATGGGGATGCTGCTAATAAAATAGGAACATCTGGTGTAGCGATTTTAGCCAAGCATTATAATATCCCGTTTTATGTTTGTGCGCCGTTTTCAACTGTTGATTTAGATTGTCACACAGGAGCGGACATCCATATTGAATTACGTCCTTCAGAGGAAATTACAACCAAGTGGTATAGCGAATCTATGGCTCCAGAGGGAGTTAAAACATATAATCCTGCTTTTGACGTAACGGATCATGAGCTTATAACGGCCATTGTGACAGAGAATGGTATTGCATACCCACCTTTTAGTGATAGCTTAGCTCGGTTATCGAAAGCTACGAAGAAATAGTTGGTTAAGGAGCTGTACTTATGGTAGAGAAGACGAAATACTACTCTGATTTCGAGGCGAAAAAGTTAATCTGTGAAATCGGAAAACGAGTGTACAATAAAAATTTTGTTGCTGCTAATGACGGGAACATTTCCGTGAAAGTGGGACCAAATACGATTTGGACGACGCCAACTGGGGTCAGTAAAGGATTTATGACACCTGACATGATGGTGAAAATGGATCTATCAGGGAAGATTTTAGCTGGTAAACTAAAGCCTTCCTCAGAGGTGAAAATGCATTTAAGGGTTTATAAAGAAAACCCTGAAGTAAATGCCGTTGTACATGCCCACCCTCCTGTGGCAACCTCTTACGCAATTGCTGGGATTAGTTTGGAAAAACCAATTTCTCCGGAAGCAGTTGTTTTATTAGGGAGAGTTCCTGTAGCCAAATATGCTACACCAGGAACAGAGGAAGTTCCCGATTCAATTGCGCCATACTGTAAAGATCATAATGCAGTCTTGCTTGCGAATCACGGCGCATTAACTTGGGGAAGAGACATTATTGAAGCGTATTATCGAATGGAGTCATTGGAGCATTACGCATTGATGTCAATGTATTCAACCAATATTATCAACAAAGCTAATGAGCTAAGTTGTTCGCAAGTTTCTGACCTTATTGAAATACGAACAAAGATGGGAATTCATAGTGGTGGGGTTCCGCCTTGTGAGGAACAGCCAAACCAAACAGATACTAGCAAAGAACAACTGATCGAAGAAGTAGTACGGAAAGTTACTGCAGAAATCTTAAAGAAACTGAAATGAAAAGAGGGTAACAATTGAGCATTCACCTCGACGAAAATGACATTCAAAAGATTATTGAAGCTGTGATGCGCAATGTAGAATCTGCGTTGGAAGTGAAACCTTCTACCGGTAAGGAGAAAGCTCCAATGATGGCAGCAGCCCAATTTGCCGTCAAAAAGGCTGTACAAAAGCCACAAGAAATTTGTGAAGTGATTGAGAAAAATGAGTCACAGGCAATGAAAGCAGCCTTACAATTTGCCGTAAAAAAACGGGTGCCTTGTTCAGAGCCTGCTCCAAAACCGATAGTAGCATCACCGATAAAATTAAGTGTAACCTCTCACTATGCCGTGAAAAATGCTGTCACTGAAGCATATGGGGTGTTCGATAGCATGGAACAGGCAATTGATGCAGGCTTTCAGGCACAAGTAAACTACGTAAAAGACTATAAACTACAGGATCGCGAGCGGTTGATTAACGCGGTTCGTCAAAGTATTGTTGCGGAAAAAGAGACATTAGCAAAGCTTGTTTTAGAAGAAACGAAGCTCGGAAACTATCAAGATAAAATTTTAAAACATGAGCTGGCAGCTTTAAAAACACCTGGAGTTGATATTTTAAAAGCAGAAGCGTTTACTGGAGACGACGGCTTGACGATTGTAGAGCACGCACCGTTTGGATTAATTGGTGCCGTTACACCAGTAACGAACCCAACTGAAACGGTTATTAACAATAGTATTAGTATGCTAGCTGGTGGAAATGCCGTTGTTTTTAATGTTCATCCTTCTTCAAAGAAGGCCTGCGCCTATGTAGTCACCCTGATTAATAAGGCGATCAAGGCTGCTGGTGGACCACTGAATTTAGTTACGATGGTCAAAGATCCAACCTTAGAAACACTAAATCCAATAATGGAAAGTCCTAAGGTAAAGTTATTAGTTGGTACAGGTGGTCCTGGTCTTGTTCGAACATTGCTTAAGTCAGGGAAAAAGGCAATCGGGGCAGGTGCAGGGAATCCCCCTGTGATTGTAGATGAAACTGCTGATATGGAAAATGCCGCAAAGTCAATTATTTTAGGGGCTTCATTTGATAATAATCTCCTCTGTATTGCAGAGAAAGAAGTCTTTGTGATTGATCGAGTAGCCGATGATCTTATTTTTCAATTGCTTAATCAAGGTGCTTATATGCTTGATCGCTACCAATTAGATAAGATTATGAGCCTTACATTAGAGGAAAATCATCAAGAAGAGGCAAGAGGCTGTAGCCTAAACCCTAAGCGGAAGTATCATGTTAATAAGAACTGGATAGGTAAAGATGCGAAAGCAATTTTATCACAAATTGGAGTAACCGCTCCGGCCAATGTAAAACTAGTAATCTGCGAAGTTGAAGCAGAGCATCCCTTTGTACAACTAGAACAAATGATGCCAATACTTCCAATCGTTAGAGTGAAAGATTTAGACGAAGCCATTCAACTAGCTGTAACAGCGGAGCATGGAAACCGCCATACTGCCATAATGCACTCAAAAAATCTAGACAACCTAGCAAAGTTTGCTAGTGCGATCGATACGACCATTTTCGTAAAGAATGCTTCATCATTAGCTGGAGTTGGCTTTGGCGGTGAGGGTCATGCGACGATGACGATTGCGGGTCCTACTGGGGAAGGGATCACTTCTGCCAAGACATTTACACGACAAAGACGAAATGTTTTAGCCGAGGTGAAGAAATGACCGAAGCCATCGGATTTTTAGAAGTACAGGGATATAGTGTGGCGCTTGCTGCCATGGATAAAGCTTGTAAAGCCGCTACCATTACCATTCAAGGAATTGATAGTAATAATCCAAGCACTGGAGATGCAGCACCTATTCCGGTTGTCATTCAAGTTAAATTTACAGGCTCGATCTCTGATGTGAAGGTTGCCCTAGAAGTTGCTCGACTTGAAGCTTGTCGTCATATTGCTGAAGAAGACGTTTCTACTCATTTCATTCCCTCAGGTTTTAGCGGCTTAGAGAAGTTGTTGAAAAGTGGGAAAGTTCGTCCGAAATAGTAGGAGGGTTGAAAATGGGTCTTTCATTAGGAATGCTTGAAGTAAGAGGAATGGGTACAACATTCGTTTGTATTGATAAAATGGTCAAATCTGCCTTTGTTGAAGTTACTAGAGTTGAACAAATAGGTTCGGGAGTGATCACAATTTTTATCCAAGGAGAACTAGCTTCTGTCCAGTATGCAATAGCAGTAGGAGAAGAAGTAGTTCAAAGTTACGGACAGTTCATCGCTTCAAGAGTCATTGCGAGGCCGTATAATGGGTTGGAAAAATTAACTGCTCAAGAAGAAAAGGTGGTCAAGCATGGAGAGAATTGAGTCCATTGGAGTGATCGAGACGCAATATTATCCTGTTGCCGTTGAAATTTTAGATCAAATATGTAAAGGAACAAACGTCCAGCTTTTAACAAGTGAGAATTATTTAGGTGGGATGCTCGTCTCACTCATTGTTGGTGGAAGCGTTTCGGATGTAAATGAAGCAGTAGCCATTGCCAAACAGGTTTGTCAGGATAAAGAAAATAATCCACTAAAAAAGGCAATTGCTATTTCGAATCCTCATCCTGAAATTTTAAAATATATCCTACCTGCTCCTAAAGAGGTAGAACTTCCGGCGGTTGTAAAAAGCCGTCGAAAAAAAACAAATGTAAACACATCTAAGGAGGACTTATAAATTATGAACGAATCAATTGGAATTATCGAAACAAAAGGTTTAACAGCAGCGATTGAAGCAGCTGATGCGATGTTAAAAGCAGCAAACGTAGAAATCGTTGGCAGTGAAAAAATCGGCTCAGGTTTAGTTTCTGTGATTGTTAAGGGCGACGTTGGGGCAGTGAAAGCAGCAACAGAAGTAGGTGCAGAAGCAGCGGGGCGCATTGGTGAAGTAGTTGCCGTTCATGTAATCCCAAGACCACACAGCGATGTAGCTAAATTATTACCAAATTTATAAACCAAAAAACAAAAATACGTAAAATCCTAGGAGGAAAATAAAATGAGTCAATCAATCGGAATTATCGAAACAAAAGGTTTAACAGCAGCAATTGAGGCAGCAGATGCAATGTTAAAAGCAGCAAACGTAGAAATCGTTGGTAGCGAAAAAATCGGTTCAGGGTTGGTATCAGTGATTGTTCAAGGAGAAGTAGGCGCAGTGAAAGCAGCAACAGAAGTAGGTGCAGAAGCAGCTAGCCGAGTGGGTGAACTTGTGGCTGTTCACGTAATCCCAAGACCGCATGCTGATGTGGCAAAATTGTTACCAGCTTTAAAATAATTGGTGAAACAAAGTGATTGATAAGAACGCCCTCCTTGAAGAGATTACTAGGTTAGTAGTTACTGAGCTAAAGGAACAAAATGTCACGGTATCTACGAAACAACAAAAGAGCTATGTCCCTGTCAGCATTTCCGCTAGGCACATTCACCTTCAAAGAGATCATCTCGATGCTCTTTTTGGCAAAGGTTATCAATTGACAAAACATAAGGATATTTCTCAGCCTGGACAGTGGGCATGTAATGAAAAGGTTACGATTCAGGGACCAAAGGGTAAAATAGAAAATGTTCGCGTATTATCACCACTCCGCGAGGCAACTCAAGTAGAGGTAGCCAGTAGTGATGCCAGAAAACTAGGGTTAGAACCTCCGGTTAGAAGCTCAGGGAATCTCACTGGTTCTGCACCAATTACGATTATTGGACCGAAGGGAACCATTCAATTACAGGAAGGCTGTATCATTGCCGATCGTCATATTCACATGACACCTCAAGACGCGATGGAATTTGGGGTTAGGGATAAACAAAAGGTCTCTGTAAAGGTTCCTGGGGGTAAAGGTGGACTTATGGGAGAAGTAACGATTCGTGTCCGACATAATTATGCACTTGATATGCACATTGATACTGATGATGCCAATGCATTTGGACTGAGCGGAAATGAACAGTTGCAAATCATTCCCGATTAGATGGAGGGTTTGCTAAGATGATTATAGGCAAGGTAATAAATAGAGTTGTTTCTACAAGAAAGTATGAGGAGCTACAAGGTTATAAGTTACTCGTTATTCAACCTTGTTATGGTTCAGCCGATTTTTTTGTAGCCGCAGATAACATTGGAGCCGGTGAGGGTGAGTATGTACTTGTTTCCACAGGAGAAGCAGTACAACACGCTTTAACGAAACATGCACCAATTGATGCGATTGTTGTTGGGATATTAGATCACGAACCGACCATATAAAAGGGTAGAGTAGGAGGTTGAACATGTTGAAAAAGAACCGTTCATTCTTACAGAATTATGTGCAAGTGATACAAATAGACCGTAGGAGCAAGAAATTATGAAATTAATTGTTATTGGTGGGGTAGCGGCAGGAATGTCCGCTGCCTCTAAATTAAAGCGAATAAATAGTGATGCCGAAGTTGTCGTTTATGAAAAAGGAACCTTTTTGTCTTATGGAGCTTGTGGGTTACCGTACTATGTCTCTGGTGAGAATGATGACTACACGAAAATGATTGCTAGAACAAAAGAACAATTTGAAGCGCAGGGGATGACTATTCATGTGCGCCATGAAATTGTCAAAGTAGTTCCAGAGAAAAAGCAAGTGATGGTCAAAGACTTAGACAAGGGAAATTACTTTCTCGACTCATATGATCAGTTAATGATTGCCACTGGTACGATACCTGTTGTTCCACCCTTCCCTGGGAAAGACTTAGCGAATATTCATGTTTTGAAAACATTGGAAGACGGTATTCTCTTAAAACAAGTGTCAGAAAAGAAGGAAATCCAAGATGTTGTCATAGTAGGTGGCGGATATATTGGGATCGAAGTTGCTGAAGCAATGGTACGTTTAGGAAAGCGAGTTCGAGTGATCGAGTTAGGTACTCGTATCCTGCAAACCTTTGATCAAGAAATTACTGATTTAGCTGAGGAAGAGCTGAGAAAACAAGGTGTTGCGTTAACATTGGGGGAAAAAGTTGAGTCATTTATTGGAACTACTAGTGTCGAAAAAGTAAAAACGGATCGTGGAACTTATCCTGCTGATCTGGTGCTTCTCTCAATCGGGGTTAAACCTGCAACGAAATTCCTTGAGGGATCTGGAATAGCCCTTGCAGAAAATGGAGCCATTATCATTGATCGCGAAATGCGTACGAACCATGCTGATATCTATGCAGCTGGGGATTGTGCACAGGTCTATCACAAGGTTATGGAAGAAAATCGCTTTATTCCTTTAGGGACAAATGCAAATAAGTGCGGAAGAATTGCAGGTACGAACCTAGCCGGTGGTCGCGAAAAGTATATTGGAACACTTGGAAGTGCTGCAATTAAAATTTTTAATCTTGAATTAGGAAGAACGGGCATGTCTGAACAAGATGCGAAAGATTTTGCCATTGATTATACAACAGTTACGGTCCGGAGTGCTGATCATCCAGGCTACTACCCAAATCAAACACCGATTTGGATCAAACTAATTTGTGAAAAGCGAACAAAACGGATTTTAGGAGCTCAAGCCATCGGTGAGAAGGGTGTTGTCCTTCGGATAGATGTATTTGCAGTAGCTATTCATAATAATATGCCTGCAGATGAATTAGGGATGACCGATTTATGCTATGCGCCCCCGTTTGCTGGAGTATGGGATGCGATTCATATTGCTTGTAATGCGGTTAAATGAAAAGACAATTTTGAATTATGAATTATGAATTATGAATTATGAATTATGAATTGAAATGTAGAATGTAGAATGCAAAATGTAGAATGTAAAAAAAACAATTATGAATTATGAATTATGAATTGAAATGTAGAATGTAGAATGCAAAATGTAGAATGTAAAAAAAAACAATTATGAATTATGAGTTATGAATTGAAATGCAGAATGTAAAATGCAAGATGTAGAATTAATAAGGAATGAAAAATGTAATAGGTTGTGGGGTTGGCTTGGCTTCGAAGAGATACCCACACCAATTCTACATTTTACATTCATAATTCTACATTGCTTTTCAAGGGTGGTGTATGTTTGAGTAAGGTTATGTCATTAAAGGACGCAGTCAGTTTAGTCAACGATGGGGATACAATTGCGATTGGTGGTAATGTACTTCATCGTGCGCCAATGGCAGCTGTTAGGGAGATAATTAGACAGGAAAAGAAACTGCTTAAGCTGGTAAAAACCGCGGGGGCACATGATATTGATCTTTTATGTGCAATGGATTGTGTTGAAACGGTAGATGCTGGTTTTGTTAGTTATGAGTCTAAGTATGGGTTAGCCACACATTACCGAAAAGCAGTGGAGCAAGGGAATGTAAGAGCAAATGAGCATGCTTGTTATACAGTTATCTGCTCTTTACGTGCGGCAACGATGAATGTCCCATTTATGCCTGTTCATGGTTTAAATGCAGGTGACCTACTTCTAGAGAATGATTACTTTGTTGTAGTGGAAGACCCGTTTAGTGGGACGCCGGTGACTTTAGTGAAAGCAATTGTCCCTGATGTAGCTTTTATTCATGTTCAAGAATGTGATCAACAGGGAAATGCAAGGATTGTCGGCCCTAAATTTGAAGATGTACTCATTAGTCGTGCTGCTAAACAAGTAATCATTACGACTGAACAAATTGTACCAGAAAGCAGAATGAAGCTTTTAAAAGACCAAATCGATATTCCAGGATTTTTAGTTTCAGCAGTAGTAAAAACTCCACAGGGGGCGGCACCTACTTCATGTTACCAAAAATATGAGGTTGATGATCGGTCGTTGCAGTCATTTATGGCTCAAAAAAACAAAGATGAACTAATCTCCTACCTCCAAAGTTATGAGAAAAAAGATTACTCTGGGGGTACAAAGCTATGGTAAACCAGCAATATCGAGCGAGTGATATGATGACATGCGCGATTGCGAACTTACTAAATGATGGTGAAACGGTTTTTCATGGTGTTTCTTCCCATTTACCAATGATCGCAATGATGTTGGCAAAAAGATTACATGCGCCTAATTTAGTGCACTTAAATATCCCAGGCGGTGTAAACCCTTCCTCAGTTACTCAAGCGTCGTACTCATCGGCTGGTGCGGACCTTTTTTCAGGAGCAGAGTCATATTTCCCTTTAGAGGAAGTCTTTGATTTGTCGATGCGTGGAAGGTTAGATGTGGCTTTCTTAAGTGGAATACAGTTTGATCTTCATGGCAATATTAATGCATCTGTCGTTGGAAGCTATCAAAAGCCAAAAGTCCGATTGCCTGGTGGTGCAGGAAGTGCGGTGTTAATCCCAACAGCCAAAAAAGCAATCATTTGGCGAACTAAACATGATAAACGAACGTTCGTTGAAAATGTAGATTTCATCACTACCCGAGGGAACTTATGGAAGATCGTTACCCCACTTTGTATTTTTCAGTACAAAGCAGGAAAGCTTCATTTAGATAGGATCCAACCAACTTCTTCATTAGAAGAGGTTAAAGCCAATACTGGCTTTGAGTTATCCTATGATGAAATAAAGTATACAAATGCACCGACAGAAAAAGAATTGTCGTTGTTAAAGAAAATTGACCCGTTTGACTATCGTTCAATTGAATTTTAGGAGTGGCTCGTCGAGGTTTGGACGAGCCACTTTTGCGTAAATGGGTAAATATGGATTGCTGAAGTTTGTGGTAGATAGACATAATAACTATGTATCAATATTGAAAGGGTGGGATGTTATTATGTCATTAGAATGGTTTGATCGAGTTTGTAGCGAGATGCAAGACAACTTAGAGTCGATTTGCGAAGATTATGATGAATTAGGACATATGCGTATTGACAGAGCTGCTAAACACCCAAAAATTGAATTCTTTGTAGAATTTGAGGATGAAGATCGTGAGGTTTTTAGTACTTTATTCTTTGATCCGCATAACGAAGAGTTTTACATGGAAGAATTCGATTTAACAACAGGTGAAACATTTCGGCAAATTCTTCCTGATATTGAAGAAATCCTGGATGCGGTTCATGAAACGTTCCATAACTTTATGGACAATGAACTTGAAGATATTGAGGAAGATGACGAAGATATCTATGATGAAGACGATGAAGATATCTATGATGATGATGATGACATAGATGATGAAGAACAAGTATATACTGATGGCGGAGAATATGATGTAATCGTTGATGTGGAATGGACAACGCCTGAAGTATTGGCCTACTCATACTTAGATGAAGTGGAAGTAACCTATAAATTTGGCGTAGTGAAAGAAACTGGCGACGGAATTCTTCATAGAGTTAATCGTATTTATACAGAAGACGATGAAATGATTGAAGATGAAACAAACTTTATTTTTAGCAAAGAAGAAGCGGGCGCGATTATAGAGTTAATTGAAAATAACATGGATGTTATGGAAGGCTTTGACCCGTCATAATTGGCAAGCTCCCGATTCGGGGGCTTTTTCTTTTCCAATAACTGCAGGGTTTATTGTTTGAATATTTTGTTCATTGGATTTAAACTAATAAGATCAGTTAAACATAGAAATTACAGTTTCTGGGGGAATTCATGTTAAAGGTATTTTCGTTTTTAAAATCTTATAAAAAGCCAATATATATCGCATTATTTTTAATGCTTGTGGAATTGTTTGTAGAGCTTTGGCATCCGCTATTAATGGCAAAAATTATCGATGATGGAATTCTAAAAAATGATTTATCTGTCGTTCTTACATGGGGCGGTATTATGTTGGGATTGTCCTTTGTAGGATTTGCTGCTGGAATTATTAATTCATTTTATGCTGCACACGTAAGTCAAGGATTTGGGTATGACGTAAGGAAAAGCTTGTTTGATAAAGTACAGTCGTTTTCCTTTGCAAATCTTAATCGATTTCCGACCTCTTCGTTAATCACGAGATTAACGAATGATGTTACACAGCTTCAAGGGTTAGTTTTTATGGGCTTACGAATTATGGCTAGAGCACCTTTACTCGTTATTGGTGGAGTGGTTATGGCGTTAATTGTAAATTGGCAGTTGGCGTTAATATTAGTTGTCACAATGCCTTTAATGTTTCTGTTTATGGTCTGGTTGATGGGGAGAGGGGTAACTCTATTTCGGATTGTCCAAGACAAATTAGACTCTGTGAATAGTGTTATGCGTGAAAACTTGTCAGGGATGAGATTAATAAAAGCGTTTCTAAGAAAATCCCATGAACAAAATCGATTTGCAAAATCAAGTACTGAACTGAAAGATCAAACGATAAAAGCTCTAAGGCTTATTGAATTAACAATGCCAGTCCTTTTATTAGTAATGAATATTAGCATATTAGTGATTTTATGGTTTGGAAGCTTTCAAGTAACGGCGAATAATGCAAATATCGGAGAAATAGTGGCACTAGTTAATTATGCGACAAGAATTATGTTTGCTTTTTCGGTCTTTTCATTTCTATTAATGAATCTTGCTCGAGCAAAGGCGTCTTCTACTAGGATAGTTGAAGTACTAGAGGCTGATGTAGATTTAGTTGATGGTGCTGGATCGTCTTTACAAGAGGAGTTAATAAGAGGACACGTAAGGTTTGATGATGTATCTTTCCAATATCCTGATACGAAAGAAAATGTACTAATGAATATAAGCTTTGAAGCGAGATCTGGAGAAACTGTGGCTCTTCTTGGTGCTACTGGTTCAGGAAAAACATCGTTGTTTCAACTAATTCCTCGACTTTACGATGTGTCAAAAGGGACTGTTACGCTAGACGGCGAGGATATAAGAAAATTTAAATTAACTTCATTACGAAATAACATTGGTTTTGTTCCACAAGAAGCCCGTCTTTTTACAGGGACAGTCCGTGAAAATATTTGCTGGGGCAAGGAAGGTGCTTCTATGGAAGAAATAATAGAAGCGGCAAAGGCAGCACAGATACATGAAACCATTGTCAAACTACCAAATCAATATGAGACAATCATTGGTCAAAAAGGTGTAAATCTTTCAGGTGGTCAGAAACAGCGGGTATCCATTGCAAGAGCATTAATTCGCAAACCGAAAATTTTATTGTTAGATGATAGTACGAGTGCGTTAGACTTACAAACGGAGCAGAAGATTTTAGAAGCGATTCGTGACCTCTCGTGTACGACCCTTATCATTACACAAAAAATAAGTACAGTAATGGCTGCTGATAAAATCTTATTGCTTGAGGATGGCCGTATTGTTGCTGAAGGAGAACATGATAAGCTACTGCAAACAAGTGAGTTGTATCAGAAGATCTACGACTCACAGCAGTTAGAGGAGGTGGCAAGTCATGGCTAAACAAACAAAGACAAACAGTAAGCAGCCGCCAAAAAAAAGTAGAGATATCACAGGTACGGTTATACGGATCTGGAGTTACCTAGCTGAAAAAAAAGCACTACTTACTTTCGTTTTGGTGTTGGTTTTTATTAGTGTTGCTCTATCTTTACTTGGACCATATTTGATTGGTTATGCGATTGATGAATATATCATCCCAAGAAATAGTGACGGATTTTTTAGGCTCTTAGTGTTTTTAGCGATTGTTTATCTGGTGAATTCTGTAGCCATTTGGTTACATAACTACTACATGATTAGTATCGCTCAAACGACCGTTTACAAAATGCGGGAACATTTGTTTAGCCATTTACACCGTTTGCCAATTAGTTACTTTGATCGAAAGCAACACGGTGAGCTAATGAGTAGATTAACAAATGATATGGAAAATGTCAGCCGTACCTTAAATAGTTCGGTTATACAGATTTTTTCTAGTCTTCTGACGCTTATTGGGACAGTCGCTTTTATGATTTATCTTAGTCCGCTTTTAACCTTAATAACCCTAACGATCATACCGTTACTTTATTATGGAATGAAATGGATTACTGCGAGGACGAAAAAATATTTTCGTGAACAACAACGTAATTTAGGTTCAATGAATGGATTTATTGAAGAAACGATTTCTGGTCAGAGTGTTGTAAAAACATTCTCCCAGGAAGAAAGAATGACTGAACAATTTCTAGAACGGAACGAGCAGCTGAGGAAATCGGGCTACTGGGCACAAGCCTATTCAGGCTTTATTCCAAAGCTAATGAACGTACTAAACAATTTAAGCTTTGCAATTATCGCCTTAGCAGGTGGAATACTTGCTCTTAATGACTTAGTCTCAATTGGTATTATCGTTACGTTTACCCAATATTCAAGGCAATTTACTCGGCCATTAAATGACCTCGCCAATCAATACAACACACTTCTTTCGGCAGTTGCAGGTGCAGAACGTGTTTTCGAGGTCATGGACGAAGAAAAAGAAGAGGTTAAAACAGATTTAGCCGAGCTTGAAGATGTAACGGGAAATGTAGAATTCGATCATGTGTCGTTCTCTTACAATCACGAAGGTCAAACAATTACCGATATCTCGTTTCAAGCTAAGGCTGGTGAAACTGTTGCTCTTGTTGGGCCAACTGGAGCAGGGAAGACGACAGTCATCAATTTGCTAAGTCGTTTTTATGATCCTGTAGCAGGGTCAATTACTATCGACGGACAGGATATATCAACGGTTAGTCGTAAAAGTCTGAGACAACACTTAGGATTTGTGCTCCAGGATCCATTTTTATTCGAAGGCAGCATTCTCGAAAACATCCGCTATGGAGATTTACATGCAAGTGATGAAGCTGTGATGGAGGCGGCAAAACAGGCCAATGCTCATTCCTTTATTATGAAACTTCCAAAAGGCTATGATACAGTATTATCTCAGGATGGTGGCGGTATCAGCCAAGGACAGAAACAATTGCTTTCAATTGCTAGAGCAATTCTTTCACGTCCGAAAATATTAATTTTAGACGAAGCAACGAGTAGCATTGACACCATTACCGAAATTAAAATTCAAGAAGCCCTTGCAAGATTAATGGAAGGGCGGACTAGTTTTGTCATTGCTCATCGTTTAAATACGATCCAGCAAGCTGATCAAATAATTGTTCTACATGAAGGGAAAATGATCGAAAAAGGGACACACCAATCGCTACTTAAAGAGAAAAACTTTTACTATGAACTTTATCATGGACACTTAAAAAATGATGCGATGTAAACAGCCTCCCGCTGGAGGCTGTTTTTACGCCATTAAAGGAGAAGGAATATGACCTGGAAGATCAAAACATATGAAGAATTAACAAAAGAGCAACTATACAACATTGTAAGAGAACGAATTAATATATTTGTTGTGGAACAAAACTGTCCTTACCCTGAACTTGATGATTTAGACCAAGGCTCTTTTCACCTGTTTTATGAAAAAGAAGGTGAGATCAGAGCATATTGTAGAATTTTACCTAAGGGCTTAAAGTATCAACAAGTGTCGATAGGACGAGTAATTGTAAAAGAGGAATATCGTCGTCAAGGGTTGGCATCAGAATTAATGAGAAATGCGATTACATTTGTCGAAGAAGAGCTTCAAGAACAACAAATTAAAATTCAGGCACAAGATCATTTACGAGAGTTCTATGGCTCATTTGGTTTCTCGCCTATTTCGGAAACCTATTTAGAAGATGGGATTCCCCATGTTGATATGATAGTAGGAGGTTTATAATGGACCGAAAGAAACTACGAGATTTAGGTATTCAGATTGGAAAGCTTCCACCAGGAGAGAAAAATTGTATTACCGATGTAAAGGGTGTTCGAGTAGGTCATCTGACGCTAATGAAAGAGCTCTTGGACGGAGAAGTAGTTCGTACTGGCGTCACCGCAGTTTTGCCTCACGGTGGTAATTTATTTCGTGAAAAGGTAATCGCTACAAGTTATGTCATTAATGGGTTCGGTAAAACGACGGGGTTAGTTCAAGTCGAAGAATTAGGCCTACTCGAATCGCCAATTATGCTCACAAATACATTTGGGGTACCAGCTGTTACTCAAGGTACATTGCAGTATATGCTTAAGAACAATCCAGAGATTGGTGACACCACAGGAACAATCAATATTGTGGTTGGAGAATGCAATGATAGCTACTTAAATTCAATTCGATTATTCCCTGTAACACCAGAAGATGCGGTTAAAGCTATTGAGAGTGCTAGTGAAGATCAGGCAAAAGAAGGTGCTGTAGGGGCAGGAACCGGAATGGTATGCTTTGGTTACAAAGGTGGAATTGGTGCTTCATCAAGGGTAGTAACGAATGAAGGTGCTTCGTATACGGTTGGTTGCCTTGTTCTAAGTAACTTTGGCAAACGAGAGGATTTTCGTTATTGGCAATACTCAGATCGAACTGAAGAGCCGGACTACCTTACGGACGGTTCGATCATGATAGTCTTGGCTACCGATGCACCATTAGGTGAACGACAATTAAAGAGACTAGCGAAGCGTGCCACGATTGGCTTAGGAAGAACGGGAAGTCACGCAAGTCATGGCAGTGGTGATATCGTGATTGCCTTTTCAACGGCAAAAACTGTTAGCCATTTTTCAGATCAGCAACAGGAAGTCATTCAACAAATTCGGGAAGAAACAACGGTTATGAACGAACTTTTCCAAGCTGTTACAGAAGTGACAGAAGAAGCGATTTTAAACTCCTTAACTAAGGCAACAACGACAACGGGTAGAAAAGGACGGCTCGTAAATGAGCTCCCATATAACTTTTTAGAGAAGAGTGGTGTCACTGTTGAGTCAGAATAGATTAGTTATTGCCGGTACTGGAAGTGGTGTAGGGAAGACAACGTTAACGATTGGGCTAATGGCAGCCTTAAAGAGTAAAGGATTGGTTGTACAAGGCTTTAAATGTGGGCCAGATTACATTGATCCTTCCTATCACACAGCTGTTACAGGAAGACCATCCCGGAATTTGGATAGTTGGATGTTAGATGAGGAAAAAGTGAAAGAAATTTTTCTGCGAGGAAGCGAAGAAGCTGATATTAGTATAATAGAAGGAGTTATGGGGTTCCTTGACGGTAAAGATCCACGTTCGAATGTTGGGAGCACTGCTGAAATTAGCATGATGACAAAAAGTCCTGTTATCCTTGTTGTCGACTGCTATAGTATGGCTCGGAGTGCAGCAGCTATCGTCAAAGGGTTTCAGACTCTTAGTGGGGGTGCAACAATTGTTGGGGTGATTGCCAACCAAGTTGGAAGCGAGGGGCATTATCAGCTTATTAAGACAGCGATTGAACAAGAGTGTGAGATACCAGTGGTAGGTTACTTGAAGAAAGAACTAAATATTGAGTTGCCAGAACGACATTTAGGGTTGATCCCTTCAATTGAACGTGGGGAGCTTACGGAATTTTTTCGTAGCTTAGCAAACTTAGTTTCGGAAACGATTGATTTAGAAGTGCTAATTGATCTATCAAAAGCTGAACAGCTTGAGGCGTTCCCTTCAATTTTTACAAAAAAGGAAGAACAAACTGTTCAAATAGCCGTTGCGAAAGATCAAGCGTTTAACTTTTACTATCCTGAAAATTTAGAAATACTTGAAGAAAAAGGTGCGAAGTTGTTGTACTTTTCTCCATTACAAGGAGAACGGTTGCCTGAAGGAGTCGACGGACTATACATAGGTGGAGGATTTCCAGAAGAATTTGCAGACGAGCTGTCAGCACAAGTTGAGGTAAAACAATCGTTGCTAGAGGCAATAAACAATGGGTTACCGACAGTGGCAGAATGTGGGGGCTTTATGTACTTAACTGAAGGTATTGAAACGACAGATGGAATTTCATATGAAATGGTCGGAGTCATACCAGGCTATGTTCGAATGCAAAAGCATTTAGTGGCAATAGGCTATCGAGAGATTAAAGGAGAAAGCGGAAATTTCTTATTTTTAGAAGAAAATGAAGCGAGAGGACACGAATTTCATTATTCTACGTACCACTCAAATAAGCCAGTCTCGTCTGCCTATCAAACGAGAGGCCTAGGTGGATCAGTGCAGGAAGGGTTTATGACAAGCAATCTAGTTGCAGGTTACACCCACATTCACTTCGCATCCTCGCTACGTTTGGTTGAAAATTGGATTTCTAAGTGTAAAGATTACCAACGAAATAACGAAGGGGTGTAAAATCTGAAAAGCTATCCGATTACCCTTAAATTAAGAAGTCAGAAAATCGTTATAGTCGGCGGAGGTGTTATTGCCGAGAGAAAACTGAGAAAACTCTTAGAAACTGGTGCAATTATTACATTAATAAGCCCAGAAATTACTGACTTGATATCCACCTTTGTTTCAGAAGGAAAGCTAACTTGGAAGAATAAGAACTTTTCTAAAGATGATCTGACAAACGCATTCATAATTATTGCAGCGACGAATTCTAGAGAGGTTAACCAACAGGTATATGAGGCTTGCAATCAAACTCAACTAATAAATGTAGTAGATAACCCAGCTTTAAGTAATTTCTTCGTACCGTCAACTTTTCGAAGGGGAAAGTTAGAGATTTCAGTTTCAACTAGTGGAGCGAGTCCCGGCCTTTCAAAAAAAATAGTAGAACAACTTTATACACAATTTGATGACTCGTATGAATGGTATCTTGACTTTTTAGCCGATGCTAGGTCGATCATCCAAGAGAGGATTACAGAACCGAAAACCCGTTATAGGATACAGAGAAACCTTTTAGAACCTATTTTTTATGAACTGACAAGAAGTCAGTCAGTGGAAGAGAGAAGAGAGCTATTAGAGGAATTGTTAACTAATGACGGAGAATTTAGTAGAAAACCATAGGAGGCCCTATGGTTTTTTCTTAAGCTCTTTCATTGAATAAAACGTTCCTCGCCACTGAATACCCCCACGGAAGCTAGTTAGGATTGTTGCTCTAGCTATACAATACATGAAGATAACCGCAGAGATTGGAAAAACGAGAAAATAACGTACCGCTCCTTTTGCCATGACGTTAGCCGTCTCTCGGTAAACTAAGAACAATAGTAAAATTGAAATTCCATACAGAGTACGAGTTACTCCTTCTGTATAAAAGAGCGCGAGGTACGGCCAAACCTGGGAAATGAAAATACCACTGAGTGCAAAGATGACCATAAAGTAGTTATAGTAAAGACCAGCGAATGTATTTTTTTCTAACCCGATGATTGCTTCTTTTAAGGAAGAATACCATTCAACTTGTAGATGCGATTGACCTCTGACAATTCGTTGTTTTCTGCCAATCTTTTTAATACTTACTCCAAGCATTAAATCATCATCAGGACGCATTGAAATGCTCTTATGTGTACCAACAGCCTCGTAGGCTTCTTTTGTTACCATATTATAAGCACCTATTCCTATCGCAACAGGGCTCTGATCATCATTTGCTCGCCAAGGTCTCTTAAAATAGGAAAATCCAAATAGAAAAAAGGTAACAAACGCTTTTGCCCAAAATGGTTTTACGTCCATATCTGGGGTTAGTGTTAAATGGTCAATGTTATTTTTGGTTAAGTAGGACAATGATTTTACTACAGTATCCTTTTCAAAATAGACATCACCGTCTGTAAAAAGGAGTATATCTCCTTTTGAAACTAGGTAGCCTTGATATAATGCATGGTTTTTTCCGAGCCAACCACTAGGGAGCTCATGAATGTGGATGGAACGTACTCGATGGTCTTCTTGGACCAATTCTTCTATCAGTTTCCCGGTACCATCACTGGAACGATCATTTACGATAATCCATTCAATATTTTGATACGTTTGCTTGAGTTGAGATTGAACACTTTTTTTAATATCCTTTGCTTCGTTTTTTGCCGCAATAATAATGGAAACCAGTGGGGTGTTACCTCCTAGGTCTTCTGATACATTTGTTAGGCTTTCAAGTTTACGCATTCCAAGGAAAGCATCAATCAGAACGATTAGCCAAAATAGACAAGTAATGATTGCTAGGATCATCAAGGGCATACATCCCCTTATCGTTTTATTTTAGTGTATCAAGAATTAGAAGCTATTCAAAATAAAAACTGGAAAGAATTACATACTGATTATTCGGACTATTCTAGTATAATGAAAATAGAGAATAATTTGAATAGGGGAATTTTACATGGGGAAACGGTTCTTGGGGATCATTATTGTCGTTATCTTGGTTATTAGTGCAAGTACATATTTTCATGAAAAATTGAAAGCAATTTATACTTGGCAAACTCTAGGTGAGCATCACTTTAATGGTGAGTTAACTGTTGTTACGTATAATATCCGATATGGCAAGGGACTTGATGGGCAAGTAAATCTGAACCGAGTAATTGCCACTCTGAAAGATGTAAATGCTGATATTATTTCGTTACAAGAAGTTGAGCGGTATAGCATTCGTTCTAATTTTTATGATCAAGTACGACAGATTGCCAGGGACCTAGATATGAACGTACTTTATTTTCCTTCACTTGCGTATCCAGGCTTTTATTATGGGAATGTCATTTTATCTCGGTTTCCTATTATCGATTCGGAAATCATCCCGTTTATCACTAGCCGTGAAAATCGGTCTGCGATTATTGGGAAAATACTTTTACCAAATTCGGAAGAGATTTATGTGATCAATACACATTTAGGCTTGGATAAAGCTGAACGTCTAAAAGCTATTCACCGTATCCATCAGTTCATCGAAGGAGTTAATAAACCCGTTTTTTTAACTGGTGACTTAAACTCAACACCTAGTATGATGGAGTATGAAATTTGGACTAATTATCTACAAAAAAGTAATGAAGGTATTCCACTACAGACATTTTATAAAAAAGACTGGCAAATCGATTATATTTTCCACAGTCATCATTTTACGGTAACTAATGTCAATGTTCATAAGAGTGATGCATCAGATCATTTTCCGGTAGTCGCCATGTTTAGACTTGGAAAGAAATAGTTGCAAAATATTTCTAGCATAGTTATGTATAAACGAGTCAAACTATTATTGGAAGAAAAACTTTTTTCTTCAAAAAAATGAAGGAGGGATTTCCAATGATAAAACGAATTTTTATTGCTGTGTTACTATTTACGTTCTGTCTTCCTGTAGTATCTCATGCTCAAAACATTCAATTTTTTAAAGAACCACCTTTTGAGCATTACAAAGTATCACGTGGAGATACATTTTGGTTCATTGCGCAAAGGTATGGACTTGATTACCGTGAGTTAATGAGATTAAACCCTGAGATTGTGCCTACAAATATGCATGTTGGTGAAGTCATCCGATTAAAACCATCGGCCGAGCATTCAAGTACATTTGAAGATCAAGTTGTGCGATTGGTTAATCAGGAAAGAAGAAACCGCGGTTTGAGTCCACTTACACATAGAGCAGACTTAAAGAATGTTGCACATAAGAAAGCTGAGGATATGATTAAATCTAATTATTTCTCACATAACAGTCCTAACTACGGTTCTCCTTTTGATATGCTAAGAACTTTTGGAATTAGCTATCAAACAGCAGGAGAGAACATTGCTAAGGGACAAAAAACTCCAGAGGCAGTTATGAATTCTTGGATGAATTCACAGGGGCACCGTGCCAATATTTTAAACGCTCAATACGATTCCATTGGTGTTGGATTTTATCACGGCGCATGGGTACAGATGTTTATAAAAGCTCGTTAATAATAATTACTTGAAGACCAAATTTTTAAGATTTGGTCTTTTCCTATGGATTTAGATAGTAGAGAATATACAAATTATGGTATAATTTTGAAGATTAAATGAGAGGGTGAAAATGATTGTTTTCATTTAAAGTAGATAATGAAATATCAATTGAACTTCTACAGCAACATCATAAGAATGAATTATTTGAACTCATTGATACAAATCGAGAACATCTTAGAAAATGGTTGTTATGGGTTGATAAGAGAAAGTCTGCGGAAGATTTTGAACCTATCATCCCCATTTGGATTAAAAACTACGCGGATAACAACGGTTTTGATGCAGGAATTAGGTATAATGGTAAATTAGTTGGTATGATAGGACTTCATTATATTGATTGGAAGAATAGTTCCACGAGTATTGGCTACTTTCTATCTGAAGAAGCTCAAGGGAACGGTGTTATTACAAGATCTTTGGCGTCATTGTTGACCTACCTTTTCAGAACATTAAATCTCAATAGAGTAAAAATTCAGTGTGCTAGAAATAATCACAAGAGTATGGCTATTCCCGATAGACTAGGGTTTGTTAGAGAGGGGATCAAGAGGGAAGGTCAATGGCTTTATGGCCATTACGAAGACTTGGTTACCTTTAGCTTATTGTCGAAGGATTGGGACAGTAAATAAAGAAGCTGGGTGCATGTCGTTTGGTTAAAGATTAGTTAGAAATCTAGCTATCAACTATTCAAGTGGATAATTTTTATCTTACTAGACTACTAGAAGTAAGAATTTTGGAAAGTTGATTAAGCCATTGCAATATAACAATTCTGACAGAGCTTTTACCACCAAACGAGAAAAGAGTTCGAGTGAATGACAGACTGTTTGCCACTGCAATCTTTCTGAAAGGTTTAAAAAAATGATTAATTCTATATAAGATCGGACTTCTGCAAAAAGACCAGATTAACTCTAATAATTCGTAGTAGACTAGATACTGCGCAACAAACTATCTTAGCATAGAGGAGAATAGTTGGACAACTCTTCTACACCTTATTTGTTATTTTCTGGTATTATCTAAGTGAGGAAGTTAGTTATTTTGTGAATTTTTTTCACTTACACTAACGAGCATAATAAGGAAAGTTAACTATCCAAATTAAAAATCATAATGAGTAGCTCACATTGGGGGGATTTGTGTGATATTTGAAATGACAAATCAAGTTCGTGTTAAGAACATTCAAGAAGGACAAATGTGGTATCAAACTTTATTTAATAGACAACCAGATTTTATCCCACACGAAGGTTTTGCTGAATGGGAAGTAATACCTGGTTGTTGGCTGCAAGTTGCCGAGGGGACCTCTTCTGAAGCAAGTGGTCCTATACGTTTTGGGGTAACAGACATAGAAGGTGAAAGGGAACGCCTTATTGAAGAATTAAACATTGATAGGTTTGAAATCTTTTCGAGAGAAGAGGTTCCTGTAAAATGGGCTACATTTACAGACCCTTGGGGAAATCGTCTTGGTTTCTTTGAATATTTAAATAAGAACGAAGAAAGAGAACGTATTAAAACGATTATGGGAAATTAGTAAATCATTATAGATTATTATACTAATGGATGGCAAGATTGATATATATGAGGAAAACTTTACTGAAGTTATGAGTAAAAGTACTTTTTAACGAGAGTACATATGCTGAATAATTGCGGTAGTCTTTTTTCAACAAATGGGAGAGAAAACATTTATTTCTTTAGAATGAATTGGGAACTCAATTGAGTTCCCTTTTTAATAGCCATTTAAGTAAATCTTTTCCTTGTTCATAAGTTATTTCATCTTCAGATATTGCTTTAAGTATGTAACGCCATGATGAGTAAATTACGATTTCTAAAGGTAAAGGGATGTCTTTACCAAACTCGTAAATAAATTTTTTAACTTGGTCATTTTTATAATCAGCTATATCTTCACTCAATAATCTGCAAATTTTCGATTTTACAGCAAAATCTAATGCGGTTATCAGCGCAGCCTCCAACCTTTTATTTGGCTGGTCAAACAAAGATGCTGCTCCCTCCATTCTATCAATAATTCTTTGCTCCATATCAGTTCTAATAACTTCATACAGGCTATATTTGGAGCCAAAGTGATGATAAACTGCACCAGTAGTTGTATTAGCTTTCTCAGCTAATTTTGTAATATTAACACTCTTAAACCCATTAAGACTGAACTCTTCTAATGCTACTTTAATCAACTTTTCTTTAACAGTTCCTGGTATTGGTATCCATTCTTTCATAAAGGTTATTTTATCATATTGACAACCATACGTAAATAGATTACGCTTAACATAACTTAATTACGTATTACATAAATAAATTATGCTTAATCGAAGGAGGAATAATTATGAAGTTAGTTTTTCTGTATCACCCTGTTAATAACATAAAGGAATCTGTTACTTTTTATCGGGAAAACCTTGGATTTGAAGAGGCTTGGAGAGAAGGTAATCATACTGTGGCTTTAAAGTTACCGAATACAGACATTCAACTTATGATTGAAGATGATGAAGATGGTTTATCAGCAGGTGGAGTTTTTTTAGTAGATAGTGTAGATGAATTTTTTGAAGAAAATAAAAAAAAGCTTCATTTTGTTAAGGAACCAATTGATATACCTCCAGGAAGATATGCCATCTATGAAGATAATTCTAGTAACCCAATAAGGATAATTGATTTCTCCAAAGAGTAAACGGGATAAAAAACAGGTAAAACAGATAAGATTTAATTATTATCTGTTTTTCTTTACGTGTGATTGTGAATTATTACACTCAAACTAAATCAAGTTGAACGAAAAACAACAGATCCATTTACTACACAGTACAACGATACTATTCAAGAAAATGATCTTCCGTAATTGGAAAGATTGTTGATGATCATTATTCATCGTTAATGAAATGGAAATCTGAATTAAATAACTCATAGAAAAGGGGAAACTAATTTTGCTAATTAGTTTCCCTTTTATGGTTAATTGTACAGTAGATGCTTGTATAGTTATCTATTTTTACTCACTGTTCATGTGTTGTAACTAAATTACCCCATGAGCAATCATCGCGTCGGCAACTTTTTTGAAGCCTGCAATATTTGAACCGACAACTAAGTTTCCGGATTTACCATACTGTTCGGCAGCAGCAACACTGCTTCGATAAATGTTTTTCATGATTTCATGTAGTTTTGCATCAACTTCTTCAAACGTCCAAGAAAGTCTCATGCTATTTTGTGACATTTCTAATGCTGACACAGCTACCCCGCCTGCATTTGCTGCTTTAGCAGGTCCAAATAGTACCCCGTTTGCAAGAAAAATATCCATCGCTTCAAGAGTAGAAGGCATATTTGCCCCTTCCCCAATTGCTTTTACTCCATTGGCCACTAATAACTTGGCAGAGGTTTCGTCAATTTCATTTTGAGTCGCACATGGTAGGGCAATGTCACAAGGGATTAACCAAATGTTCGAGCAACCTTCATGGTATTCAGCTTCAGGATGATAGGTTAGATACTCACTAATTCGTTTTCGGTCGATTTCTTTGATCTGTTTAACTGTCGCAAGGTTAATTCCTCGTTCATCATAGATATATCCGTTGGAATCACTACAAGCGACTACCGTTGCTCCAAGCTCTTGTGCTTTTTCAATCGCATAGATTGATACGTTACCAGAACCAGAGATAATAACTTTTTTTCCTTCAAAGCTATCACCTTTGTCTTTTAACATCTCCTGTACAAAGTAGACAGTACCGTATCCAGTTGCTTCTGTTCTAGCTAAACTACCTCCGTATCCTAACCCTTTACCTGTTAACACACCAGCAGGGTAGCCGCCTCGAATCCGTTTGTATTGTCCAAACAGGTAGCCAATTTCCCTTGCCCCAACACCAATATCACCAGCAGGAACATCCGTATCGGGATCGATATATTTGGCAAGTTCAGTCATAAAGCTTTGGCAAAAACGCATAATTTCTTGATCGGATTTCCCTTTAGGGTCAAAATCAGCTCCACCTTTACCGCCACCAATTGGTTGACCAGTAAGGGAGTTTTTGAAGATTTGCTCAAAGCCTAGAAATTTAATGATGCTAGCATTTACAGAAGGATGAAACCGTAAACCACCTTTGTAAGGTCCTATTGCACTATTGTACTGTACTCGGAATCCACGATTTACTTGAACGATCCCCTTATCGTCCACCCACGGAACTCGAAAAGAAATGACACGCTCAGGCTCTACGAGACGCTCGAGGATATTTTGTTGAATATATTTAGGGTCTTGAGCAAGTATCGGAATTAAGGAATCAAATACTTCTTTTACAGCTTGGTGAAATTCTGACTCTCCTTGATTTCTAAGCTTTACTTTTTCAAAGACGTCATTTACATACTGTGCTGCATTGTTTAAGTGTTCTTTTTGAATCTCTTGAACTGTAGGCATAAATTAACTCCCCTTTTTATTAACCAAATTTGGTATGATAGATTTATAAAAAAATTCCGATAATTAACAAGGTCATTGATAGATTATCTGACATTCCGTTATGTATAATCATACATGGATAAAATAATCTAAACCAATACGTAAATTAGATATAATTAATGCCGGAATGAGATTGGATGTAGGGGGATTAACAATAATGGAATTAAGACAGATACAATATTTTATTGAAGTTGCCAAAAGAGAGCATGTGACAGATGCTGCGAATAACATGCATATCGCTCAATCTGCAGTAAGTCGGCAAATATATAATTTAGAACAAGAGTTGGGAGTGGAACTATTTATCCGTGAAGGACGAAATGTAAAGTTAACTCCAATAGGAAGAGTTTTCTTAGAACATATGAAGGAAGCAATGCAAGTGATTGAAAATGCCAAACGGGAGGTAGAGGAATTCTTAGATCCAAAATGTGGGACAATTAGAATTGGTTTTCCTAGCAGTCTAGCGAATTATACGTTACCAACAGTTATTTCGGCTTTTCGTGAAGAGTTCCCATTGGTGAAATTCAAACTAATCCAGGGCACATATCATTATTTAACAGATGCAGTAATCAATGGGGAAATTGATATAGCGGTACTTGGACCAGTTCCAAAGGAATCGAAAAAGCTGAAGAGTGAGGTCTTGTTTCAAGAAAAGCTTGTAGCGTTACTGCCTTCGAATCACCCACTAGCAGAAAATCGGTCGATTTCACTTAGCGATCTTAGAGAAGATCAGTTTGTCCTTTTTCCAACTGGATTTATTTTACGTGAAATTGTTATCAGTGCTTGTAAACAAAATGGGTTTCAGCCAACCATATCTTTTGAAGGGCATGATATTGATGCAATAAAGGGCTTAGTATCAGCAGGATTGGGAGTAACATTAGTACCTGAAATTACCCTTATTGATAACCACCCACGTTCAACAGTCAAGGTACGGGTGACCGAACCTGAGGTGACTAGATCTGTAGGAGTCATTATTCCTAAAGAACGAGAGCTATTACCAACAGAAAAGCTATTTTATAACTTTCTAAGAAACTTTTTTGCAATGCTTGGTGGTTTTAATAAATAAAGGCTCTTTTCGTAAACCTTGCTCCTGCGGTTACTCGTCGCACAAAAAAACTGTGGCTTTTTTACCCTAAAATAATCGCCTAGATGAAGATATCAGCCAACAAATTATGTAAGAAAAGAGCAATACTAACTAACTTAGTTGTGAATTCTTAGTATTTTGTGTAAAAATCCGGCTTTTGGGATTTTTCCGAAAGCAACAAACTATGCGAAAATAGCCTAAGTAAAAGAGCATAGGGTCTTTACCCCATGCTCGAATTTGTTGTATAGGCAGTTATTGATTAATGACGGTATTTATATAATCAGTTGCTTGGTTTTCTTCCATGTTCTGAACGAGAACAAGTTCACTGATAAGGATATTTCTAGCGTTGTTTAACATCATTTTATCGCTTGTTCCAAGTGGTTTCTTTTTGCTACTACGACTTAGGTCGCGAATAACTTGTGCACCTTCATAAATATCTCCAGTTTTCATTTTATCCATATTATGGCGATACCTCTGGTTAGGATGAACTGGTTGATTAGAATCGACATCACTTGAAAGAAGATGAAATACTTTTTCTAAGACACTTGAGTTAACAACTTCTCTAATTCCTAGTTTAGATGTTTTTTCAGTAGGTATCATTACCTGCATTTTTCCAACAGATAAACTCATAATATAGTAAAGCCGTTTTTCTCCTAAGACTTCCTTTTCCTCTATGGCTTCAATGATACCAGCGCCATGCATTGGGTAGAAAATCTTGTCACCTATTGAAAACATAAGGTCACCTCCTGAACATTATCATTTAATTATAACATATGTTGTTGTAATTGTAAAATTATTTATAATAACATAAAGTTAATTGCTATGTCAACAACCATATATAGGGTCCTAATAAATTTTTCTTACCCAATTATTTTTCTGTCTTGGCCACCATACATATAATCTGTGGCTTAGAAAATAATTGGGCGGTGTGTTTGTTGAAAAGATATATAAAATATGGGGTATGTTTGACGTTACTTATCCAAGGGTGTTCATCCGTAACCATCTATAACCCTACTGATGTAGCAACAATTGCGAGGGAACAACAGCTTATTCATAAAAGTAAAATGTTTGGCGATAATCGTTCTATCATCGAAGTAGTAAAGGGTGATCTCTCTATCATCGATTTTGAATTAGAAGTCGTTGGAGAACGGGATCTTGAGTATACAGACGAAGAAGCTCAATCTTTTCCAGAGATATATACAGAAATTGAGGGAGTTTTAACTTTTCGCGGAAACCATTACCGAACGTCGCCTTCCTATGGAACGATTGGGTCTGGTGTCTCATATGAATTAGAGTCAGTCTGGAATTTTCAAACTCAAACAAGTCCAAGGTGGGGCGGAGGGTCGGGATGGACAGGGCAACCAAGTATTGTGAAGTGGGAACCAGAAGTGAAAAAGATCATGAATGTTTTTGAGAAGTTTAAGGAAAAAGAAGAGTTTGTGGAGGTTATATATGGATCATTAGATGGGAGCGTGTATTTTTTTGAACTAGAAACAGGGGAAAAAACAAGAGACCCTATCCGCATTGGAAATCCAATAAAGGGAAGTGTTGCAATTGATCCTAGGGGCTACCCACTTCTTTATGTTGGCGATGGGATTCCGCAAAAATCTCCATTTGGCCAAAGAATATTTAGTTTAATTGATAGTACGGAGCTGTATTTTCAAAAAGGAGAAGACCCCTTTGCCTACCGTGATTGGGGTGCTTTTGATGGTTCGCCTTTAATTAATCGGTTAACAGATACATTAGTTAGTGGTGGAGAAAACGGAATTTTTTATAAGACAAAATTACATACAAAATTTGATATAGATAAACGTACAATATCTGTAGACCCTCGTCCAATGAAATATCGGTACAAAATTCAAGAAAACTATTATCAAGGGATTGAAAACTCAGTAGCAGTGTATCGTAACCTAGCTTTTTTTTCGGATAATGGTGGTAGCGTTCAGGCATTAGACCTAATGACAATGGAGCCCTATTTTGCTTTAGCCCCAATAGATGATACAGACTCGACGATAGTAATAGATCTGGAAGGTAAACAGCCATTTATTTATACTTCGACGGAAGTAGATATTGTTGGAAAAGATGGCAATGCTCATATTCGCAAAATTAATGGTTTAACTGGTGATGTAGTTTGGGATGTAGAGTATCCTGCATTTTTCTATGATGGTGTGAATGGTGGTGTATTGGCAACACCGGTCATTATTGATCAATTGGTGATCTATGCAGTTGCTAGATATAAACAAAGGTACTCAGGATTAATGGTAGCACTAAATAAGGATACGGGTGAAGAGGTTTGGCGTTGGGAAATGCCTCATTACGCTTGGTCTTCTCCCGTGAATGTAAAGACTGAAGAAGGGTATACTTATATTATCCAAGCTGACTCGGTCGGGAATTTACACTTTATTGACGCTATCTCAGGAGCAATCATCCATCAGATAAATCTTGGTTCAAATATTGAATCTTCTCCTGCTGTTTTTAACGACATGCTCGTCGTCGGAACAAGAGGTGGGAAGTTCCATGGAGTGAAAATTCATCCAAAATAAAAAGGCTGGAGTAGCGTCATTGCTACCCAGCCTTAATTTGTTATTTAGCAAATACATGATTCCCAATTGTTACAGTGTGTTGTCTTGTTGCATTCCAATGGTTAGTAGCAATGGCTGGGTTATAGAAGAATAGTGAACCTCTACCTTGCCCACGGAAAGCAATCGCTTCGTCTACAGCACGGATCGCTGAAGCTGTAGGAGTTTGGTTTATCGTGCCTGTACGAACAGGAGTGAATTGACCAGTTTGATAGATAACACTCGAGATCGTGTTTGGAAACAGCGAGCTATCTACGCGGTTTAAGATTACTGTTGCAACGGCTACTTGGCCTGCATATGGTTCACCTTTTGCTTCTGCTGTCACTAATTGAGCCATTAGTCGCTTTTCTGCAGCTGTAACAGAAGAAGGAATAGTTAAACGTTCACCGACGAAGATCATATCTCCCGCTTTGTTGTTTGCTGTTTTAATAGAGTTAACAGGAACTCCATAATGATTAGCAATTAACCATAAAGTGTCTCCACTTTTAACTGAGTGGACGGTTGAAGCCTCAGTTTGGGTGTTACCGACAAAAAATAAAGTTGTCGCTAGTGTCAAAGTCATAATTAGTTTACGCATTGTATACCTCCGCTTAAAATCTATTATTTTTTTTGCTAGCTCGTATACTAGACTAACAGATTAGTAGAGGACAATCATTAGGTAAACGATGGTACTATTTCCAACACTCCAATAAGGGAAGAATATTTGATTTTTTCAAAACATTGACAACACAACAGCTAAAACGCTTACAAAATTATATTAAAAAAGTACTATGTTAGATAAGTTCCCAAATATGTTGTTGTGAAAATTCAGAAAAGTATAATCATACTTAACAACCGATGTTAGCCAAAAGTTAACTCGAAAAAACAAAAGGAGTGTTGGGAATGGATCCGATTTATTTAATGAATAACGTGTGGATTATTATTTGTTTTACGTTGGTTTTACTAATGCAAGGTGGATTTATCTTATTAGAAGCAGGGTCAACAAGAATGAAAAATGCGGGTCACATTGCCGGCAAAACAATTTTTACAGTTGGTGTTGCTTCTCTTGTTTTCTGGGCAGTAGGGTATGGTTTTATTTACGGTGAAGGAAACGCATTTATCGGTTTGTCGGACTTTTTCTATGGAGACTTTACAAGTGTTGTAGATGGCTTAGCCGGTTCAGTTGACTTCATGTTCCAATTAGCGTTTGCTGCGATTGCTTTAACAATAGCGTTTGGTGGATTTGCAGAACGCGGAAAGTTATCTGCTTACGTAGTGTTTGCAGTACTTTTTTCCGCAATTGTTTATCCAGTTGTAGCTCATTGGATTTGGGGCGGTGGTTGGTTAGCTGATCACGGCAAACAAGATTTTGCAGGTTCAACAGTCGTTCATTTAACTGGTGCGATGGCAGCATTGGCTGCAACGATCATCTTAAAGCCTCGTATTGGGAAATTCAATAAAGATGGTTCAGCAAATGATTTAGCAGGTCATAACCAAGTTTATACAGCATTAGGTGTCTTAGTTCTTTGGGTAGGTTGGTTTGGATTTAACGCTGGTAGTACATTAGGCGTCGATGATGCATTCTTCGGTTACGTTGCTTTAAATACACAGCTTGCAGCTGCGGCTGGTGCGATTGCTGCGATGTTCATTGTTTGGGCTGTTTCTGGTAAAGCAGATATTCCTACAACTTTAAATGGTGCTTTAGCAGGGCTAGTAGCAATTACGGCATCATGTGCGTTTGTTGCTCCGTGGGCAGCCGTACTAATTGGTATTATTGGTGGTCTAATCGTTTACTTTAGCATGAAGTTATTTGATAAAGCTCGTATTGATGATCCAATCTTTGCTCTTTCTGTTCACGGTGTTGCAGGGGTATGGGGAACACTTTCAACTGGTTTTTTCGCAACACCTGAATTAGCAGAATTAAACGGTGGGGCAGCTGGATTGTTCTACGGTGGTGGACTTGGTCAATTAGGGGTTCAAACGATGGGTGTAGTTGCTTGTGGATTATTCGCTTTCGTTGTTTCCTTTATTATCTTAAAAGTAATGGATAAAACAATGGGTGGTATCCGTGTTACTGAGGAAGAAGAGATCATTGGTCTTGACTTAAGTGAACATGGAAGCTACGGTTATCCTGAAAGCATGCCAGACAAAAAGCAAGGTGCTTAGAAGCTAGCAACCTTTGAGGGGAATGATTTCCTTGAAAACTTATGAACAAGTGAAGGAATTTCTTGAGAAGAAGTTACCATCAGTATCATGGGACCATCAAAAATTAAACGAATTCCACGAAATCATCATGAAAGAAATTATACAAATTGCTCTTACAAAAGTAGAAAGTGAGTTGGGGAAACCCCCTACTCACTTTGCTTTCTTTGTCATGGGAAGTGCAGCTAGACATGAGCAATCAGTTTGGAGTGATCAGGATCATGGAATTATCTATGATGGCCCTGATCACTTCCACTCTTACTTCATAAGAATGGGTAAAGAAATTACAAGAGGTTTTGCCTTAGCTGGGTACGAACCTTGTGATGGGAATGTCATGGCCTCGAATCCTTATTGGTGTAAGTCAAGTGCAGACTGGACAACACAAATCGCGCAATGGTTTGATGAAGCAGATTGGGAGTCTTTAAGGTACTTTTCTACATTTTTTGATTCGCGCGTGTTAGCGGGTGAGGATAAGCTATTATTAGCTTTAAAAACATTTGCTTTCTCTAAACTAGATGAAAACCCTGTTCTTTACAAACGCTTGTATGAAAATGTAGGTTTTGTAAAGAAAGGGATAGGGATATTCGGACAAATCCTTAGTGAGGAGAAAGGAGAAGAGGCTGGAACAATTAATTTAAAACAGACAATCTTCTTTCCTTATGTAAATTCACTTCGCCTTTTAGCTTTAATTGAAAAAATTCCTGAGGCATCGACTCTCGAGCGGTTTCAAAAACTACCTGAGGGCTATGAAACAATTAAAGTCTACCAGTCATATTTCTTAAAGTTGCTTAATTATCGTTTGTATTTTCAAAAAGATGCGGTTAGTTATAAAAAGGTTCATTTATTACCTGTCAACGCAATGTCAGCAAGAGAAAAAGATGGACTCAAAGAAATCATGAAAAAAGGACGTCAGTTATTTAAGGAAACGAAAGAAATCATTGACCGTAGGTGTTCACCGTGAACATGAACCAAATGATGCAATTCTTAAGGCAAATACCAGGGAAATTAGGAGGAAACTCATATTCATCAATAGCAAATCAAAATGACCCAAGTAATGTAGCCTTCCTTAGACAGTTGCAACGGGAAATAAAAAAACAGGATGTCCTTGAGTTACCATTCGCAAAATTAAATTTAGTTGTTTTTGATATCGAAACAACGGGTTTCTACCCACATAAAGGTGACCAAATTCTTTCAATAGGTGCAGTGAAAATACGCGAAGGTCGGGTTATCGAGGAAGAGTTCTTTTATTCATTGGTTTATAGTGAAATAGGACCATCAGAAGAAATCACAGCATTGACAGGTATTACAAAAAAAGATCTTGAACTGGCTCCAAGTATGTCTAAGGTTCTCACTGATTTCTTTCAATATGTTAAAAGTGACCCACTGATAGCCCATCATGCCAATCATGAACGAAACTTTATGCAACACGTGACATGGTCTGTATTAAAGACTCGCTTTGAGCATCGAGTCATTGATACATCGTTTTTAACGAAAATTGTTGAACCGATGACAAGTATGGTTACTTTAGATGAATGGTGCCATTACCTTGGAATTACCATTGAACATAGGCATCATGCCTTACATGATGCCATTGCTACGGCAAAGCTTTGGGTTGAAAGTGCTCAACTTGTTCAAGAGAAGGGCTTTCATCATCTAAGGGATGTTTACACGTATTTAGCCTCACAAAAATAATTTTCTAATTAAGGGGTGGAGGTGGCTTGGTAAATAAAATTCCTCAGCATTTAGCAATTTTCCCGATTAGTAATGTAGTGGAAATGACCAACTTATCGGCTCGACAAATCCGTTACTATGAGGACCAGGATTTAATTCAACCTCTAAGAAATAAAGGCAATCAACGGATCTTTTCTCTCAATGATATTGAACGATTACTAGAAATAAAATCCTACATTGATCAAAAAATTAATATTGCAGGAATAAAAGCAATTTTTTCTTCCAAAGTTCAAGAGCAAAATGTCTACGCGCAACGTGATCACGCGTTTTCCGAAAGTGAATTAGAAGAAATCTTCACCTTCGTTCAAATAAGGATGGCACTGAATAAAAAGAATACAGAATGATAAATTTATAAAAATGCAAAAATATATCGAATAAAATTTGCATCAGAAAAGCAGAGGTACTGATTACCCTTCTGCTTTTTTTATTTAATAAGTGGGAATATATGTTAAAATTAGAGTTGTATTATCATAGTGGAAAACTTGATGAAGGTTAATTTTGCAGAGTTAAATGACTTAATAATGAAAGGGTGTTGAAATGGACATATTTTCAAAGCTAATAACAGCATTTATTTCTGCCATAATACTATCACTAATTCTATCATACATGAACTATACCCCATTACCTCAACAGCAAGAAGGAATTGGTTATTGGTCATTTTCTGGATTGCTTCAAGTGTATTTACTTTACTCTTTACCTGTATTTCTGTTTGGTGGAGTTACATTTTCTATGTTCGTAGATTTCATATATAACAAACTATCTATCGCAAACCAAATCATTAATTACCTTTTAAAACTTGTTTGCTATGCAACGGGAGGTTTAGTAATTATGGGCGTTTTAGTCCTGCCAGGGAATTCTATTGCATCTTTAGAACCTGTCCCTTATCTAATATTAGGGATAATATCCGCCTTGTTGTTTTTGCATGTTAATATAGGTACAGAAAAAGTTTTAGAAAAAATTGTTAATTGACTTTTTAAAGAGAGCGATAACAGGTTTAAGGTTTTAGTCTTGTACTTGTTGAAGGAAAGTAAAGGGACAGCAACATTAATACCTTTTCATATTGAATAATAAAGTGAAGCAAGGAATCCATTAGTTCCAGACATGGTAGGTAGGTGGAAGGTGAATTTAGATAAACAAAGATACAATAAGAAAAAGTTCTACGGAAAATTAGTTCTGCTTGTTATTTTAATAGTCATTGACGTGACAGGGGTAGGAGAAAGAACTAAAATTGAGCAAATGGGAATTATAGATAAATATTATGTAGAAACAAATACAAGAAAAACCTCAATGAACAGCTCAATTATTATTCCAGAACATTACCGTTATGTATTCTTAATTAATAATAAAGAAGTTGAAATTAGGTATTTTGGAAAAGATCATGAGAATTTCAATATCAACGATAAAGTTACCGTTGAATACAAAATACCAATGAACATATTTAAAAAACCGTATATAACATCCTATGATTTTAATTGAAATCTGCAATAGTTTAATAATCCTCGTTTCTGTTACGGTGTTTGAGGCAGTTTAGTGAACTGTGAATAAAAAATGCTAAATAGGAACAGTCACTTATTATCTAAACAAGGCAGGATAGGTAAACAAGTGAATATTGCAACTTTTGATGTTTAGATAATGGAGGTGTTCATTTGAGACTACTACTAATAATAGCGACAGCCTATGCAGTAATCTTCGGAATAAACATTTTTATAGACGTGGCTGTTCAGTTTTGTAAAACTATGTATTCAGCGGGGCATGACTTGGGAATCTATCTAAAAGATTTTTTCAACTAAGGTGCAATACTTGAATAAAAAATCAAATCTATATCGCTGATTAGCTATGAATGGAGGGCTCCGTTGATTAAGAAAATCGACATTAGTAATAAAAATAACGCTGAAGCTGTATTAAACATTCAAATACCATCGTATAGGGTAGAGGCAGAAATAATTGGTTCAGATGATATACCACCTTTAAAAGACACAGTTCATTCTTTGCAAGATTGCGGAGAAACTTTCTTTGGGTATTATGAAGATCATGAACTTTGTGGAGCAATATCTATAAAAGTAGAAAATGATGAAGTTGATATACATAGGTTAATCGTACATCCAAAACACTTTAGAAAAGGATTTGCACAGTCACTATTGGATTTTGTAATCAATAACTTTGCAAGAAAAATAATAAAAGTAGCGACAGGCTCTAAAAATACTCCTGCAGTTAATTTTTATAGAAAAAATGGCTTTGATAGTATTAAAGAAGTCAAAATAAATGAACAACTATCTCTTACATTTTTTGAAAAGAAATTATAAGTCAGAAGAAAGTGAAGTGAATGACCTAATGAGAAGAGACCATTACGCTGCTTACATAGTAAAATCGTAAGGGTCTAAACTGGGTTCACTGTCTTTGTCTTAAATAAAATGGGACACAAAGTAACAAAAACAGAATGATTGCAAGGAGCTCTAGAGATAAGATATACCAGGGATAGGGTCCAAGCCAATCAAGAATGCTAGGTGTCACAGGTTTTCTCGCTAAAAACATATAATTGGCACCTGTGAGGTGATTAACAGTGATTGCCACTGCAGCTATACAGTTTAGGACTAAAAAGGCTTTGAATGCCGAGCGGAATTTGACCGTATAGTTACAAACCCATATCATATAAAAAATTGCTAAGATAATTGCAAAATGAGCAATAAAGTAATGGAAAAAACGGAAGTGCGGAAACGTGTAAAAAAGTTCAGGGGTAATTATGGCTTGAAATGCTCCTCCGACTCCAAAGAAATAAATAATTTCAAATACTTTATATGAATTAGTTGCAAGCATAAACGAGCTTGTAACCAAGCTTATCGTACATAAATGTAATGGTAGATTGTATTGTATATCCCAAAGTCCCGTTAAGATGCTCCAAGTAACGATACCGATTTCGGAAATAACTAGTGTCGCAAACAAAATCCAGCGAACTTGTCTCATGAAAGGATGATGACGAAAAAGGAATAGCAAGATAACAAAGCCGCCAAATATATATAGGGCCATTAAATGTTCAAAAGATAGAAAAAGATTTCTGTCAATATGTTCGCCTGGATGAAAAATGAATGGTTTCATGACTTCACCTCCATTTGTTAGTGTTCCACTTTTTTACGCTTAATGATAAAATTTTCTGGGTAATAATAAATAGACAAAAAAGAAGAGGTGAGCAATGTGCTTTTACAAGGGAAAAAGGTTATACAAATTGTTAGTGATGATTTTGAAGATTTAGAGTTATGGTACCCAGTTTTACGCCTACGGGAAGAAGGGGCCGAAGTACATATCGTCGGTGAAGAGGCTAATGTAAAGTATGTAGGAAAGTATGGAGTTCCTATTGAAAGCGATTTAGCTTTCCGTGACATTAACCCTGATGATTATGATGCTTTATTAGTTCCAGGAGGATGGTCTCCAGATAAGTTACGTCGCTATGAAGAAGTTCTTCATATGACAAGGGAAATGGACCATGAGAAAAAGCCCATTGGACAAATTTGTCATGCTGGTTGGGTATTAATCTCTGCAGGTATCTTAAAAGGGAAGACGGTTACAAGCACGCCTGGAATAAAGGATGATATGATGAATGCGGGTGCAACTTGGCTAAATGAAGCAGTTGTTGTAGATGGTCACTTAGTCTCAAGTCGCCGTCCACCAGATCTTCCAGACTATATGAGGGAATTTATCAAGGTGTTAGCCGCAAAATAGGATCGAAGTCTCACTTTCAAAATCATGGGAAGTGAGACTTTTTTGTGTTATTGTTAAAATGTGGATGAAAGGTGGGCGAAGTATGAAGGATAATTTAGCGAAATGGTCGAGGTTTCTTGGATATGGAATAACATTTTTTTCTTTTTATCTTACATATCAACGGGACTTTAATTCCTTTGGTTTTGAGGAACTTGAGATAATTTTTGCATTTAATAAAGAAATGGCATTGAAAGGAATGATTTTAGTAGGAATTATTTGTGCTGCTGATTTTTTTCATGCTTTTACAAAATATAAGCTACCAGCGATTATTTTGTATTTCTCGGCAAGTATATTTCTAGTAGATTGGTGGTACGATGTCCGTGGTCTGGAAAATGTTGGTGTAGGTACTTCGATTATGATGTGCGCACTGGCGATCATTTTTTTCTTAGCATCTGTAAAATTAAGCATAGATACTATGAAAATGAGATTAAGAGAAACGGAGGTATCCTGATTGTATACGAAAATTTCAAGTGACATTATTACATCTAGTACTGAAATTAATGAGATTACGAAAGGCTTCTCTCATGATAAAAAATATGTAGTAAACGGACAGTATTTAGTAAGAATATTTCCTCAAGGTGAAGAAGAAAAAAGGAAAGAAGAATTCAACTGTATTCAAACATTAAGTAACTATTCTCAATTTGTACCTAAGACATACGAGTTTGGCCATTTAGCAGACAACGAGTTCAGTTATATGATCCTAGAGTTTCTACCAGGTGACGATGCCGAAAGTGTTTTGCCACAATTGAGTGGTGACGAACAGTACGAGGCTGGCTTTCTCGCAGGGAAAGAACTAAAGAAGTTACATCAACTACATGCTCCTGAAAGTACGATTGATTGGTTTACACAAAAAAAGAAGAAAAGTGATAACTATTTGGAGGAGCTACAGACTGTACCTGTAGATGATCGTTTGAAAGAATTGTTGGCTACATACATAAAACAACATGAGCATTTAATGAGAAATCGCCCCAATACATTTCAGCATGATGATTTTCACCCATCTAACTTACTCATACATAACAAGGTTTTTTCAGGAATTATTGATTTTCAAAGAATGGACTGGGGTGACCCGCTTCATGATTTAACAAAAATAGGCTTTTTCTCGAAACGAATAAGTGTTGAATTTTCAAGAGGTGTTTTAGAGGGATATCATTCAGAAGAAGGAATAAGCGAAGTTTTTTGGGAACTATATTCGTTATATAGTGCGATGCATATTGTTTCAGCTATTGTTTGGGGACTAAGAATGAGCCAAGAGCAGTTTGAAACGTTATTGGGATACTCGCTAGATGTGTTAGCAGACCATGACGATTTTAAGCAAACCATTCCAAAATGGTATAAAAATAAGTAAGAGGTGTTAGTTGTGGATAGTATCATTTTTGATTTAGACGGAACATTATGGGACTCAAGTGAACAAGTTTTAACGATATGGAACGAAGTCTTAAAAAAACACGGGGATTTGCCTGAAATTACGAAAGAACAATTAGCTAGTTGTATGGGCTTGCAAAGTAAAGAGATTGGCCAGAAGTTGTTTCCGCAATTATCGGAGGAACAACAGGACGAAATTCTAACGGAATGTCATGAAGTAGAGTGTCCATATTTAGGCGATCATGGAGCTGTTGTATATCCAGATGTTGAGAGAGTTTTAACCGTACTAGCCCAAAAATACAAGCTATTTATCGTAAGTAACTGTCAAAATGGCTATATAGAAGCTTTCTATAAATCACATCAATTAGAAAAATATTTTATTGATTATGAACATCCAGGAAGAACTGGTCTAACAAAAGGTGAGAACATTAAATTGATCATCGAAAGAAATCAGTTAAAACAACCGATCTATGTTGGTGACACAAAAGGGGATTTAACTGGAGCAAGGTTTGCGGGTATTCCTTTTGTCTATGCAAGTTATGGCTTTGGAGAAGTGGATGAATTTGATTACGTGATCCATCGTTTTTCTGACCTCTTGGAATTGTTTTAAGAATAGTATGCTTAGGAAAATGTACTTTTACGAAATAAATTGTTATCTCTTGAGTAACCGATAAGTTAGGATATAAAATATAAGTAAATGAGGATAACTTATTAGTTGTCCTCTTTGGATTTCTCTTGAAGGGGATGAGTTCTTGAAATTATTTAAATTAAAGACAAAAACAGAGCGACTTAATCTGTTAAAAGAAAAGGTAAAGCCTTTTGCTGACCGAGCTTGGGAGCATGATAAAGAAGTAACATTTCCGGTAGAAAATATTCAAGACTTGAAAGCAATCGGCTACCATACTCTTACAGTACCAGCTCAGTTTGGTGGTCTTGATATATCACTTCTAGAATTTGTTCAACTCCAGGAAGAGATAGCAAAAGCAGATGGTTCAACCGCCTTATCTATTGGCTGGCATATGGGAATTGTGAAACATCTAGGGGAAAAACGAACATGGGATGCTAAGATGTTTCAAACATTTTGTGAAGATGTTCTTCAAAACGAAGCTTTATTAAATAATGCTGCTTCAGAAAGTGGTACAGGAAGCCCAACTAGAGGTGGAAGACCGGAAACAAAAGCTAGAAAAGAAAACGATAAATGGGTCATATCAGGTACGAAAACATTTACGACGATGTCTCCTGTACTGGATTATTTTGTGGTGAGTGCTTCGATCCAAGGTACTGAGGAGATCGGCAACTTTTTACTTCCAAAAGGAACGAGAGGATTATCGATTAACGAGACATGGGACTCTGTTGCGATGCGTGGCACAGGGAGTCATGATTTAGTTCTTGAAGAAGCAGAAGCACCGCTTGAAAATCTAGTCGAATACGTTGTTCCAGGGAAAAAGCAAGTTGCTGGATGGTTATTGCATATTCCAGCTTGTTATTTAGGAATTGCTCGGGCCGCTCAAGAAGAAGCAATTACGTTTGCTAGCAGCTATTCCCCAAATAGTATTGAGGGGACGATTGTAGATCTACCTTATGTGAAACAAAAAATTGGGGAAATGGAACTGTATATCCAGCAAAGTCAACACTTTCTTTATTCTGTTGCAACTAAATGGGATGAAAGCGATGATGAGACAAGACAAACAATGGGTGGAGAGTTAGGTGCAGTAAAACTATCGGTGGTTAATCACGCCATAAAGGTTGTAGACCTAGCGATGAGAGTAACTGGTGCTCGGAGTTTATCTGAGAAAAATCCGTTGCAACGCTACTATCGTGATGTTCGGGCTGGTTTACACAATCCACCAATGGATGACGCTACAATTGTCCTTTTGGCCAATAATGCGATTGGAAAATTAAAGCAATAAAAAGATTTAGGGATCCCTAAGTCTTTTTTTATGGGGAAATTTAAGAAAATTAGCCAAGGATGATATCTTTTTAAAAGCGAAATACTAAAATGAATATCTAATTTGGCAAAGGGTGAGACAACATGAAGGCAGTTACTTATCAAGGAAAGTACTCAGTTGCTGTGAAAGAAGTCGAAGATGCGAAGCTTCAAGATAAAGAAGACGTGATTGTAAAAATTACTTCCACTGCTATTTGTGGATCAGATTTACACTTATATCAAGGGAACTTCCCATTACCTATTGGTTATGTTATTGGTCATGAACCGATGGGGATTGTTGAAGAGGTTGGTCCAAATGTTACAGCAGTTAAAAAAGGTGACAGAGTTGTCATTCCTTTTACCGTAGGTTGTGGAAGATGTTTCTTTTGTGAACATGAGCTTGAAAGTCAGTGCGATAATTCAAATCCGCACTATGACTCTGGTGGGTATTTTGGGTATTCTGAAAAATTCGGAAATCATCCTGGAGGTCAAGCTGAATATCTTCGAGTACCTTTTGGAAACTTTACCCCATTTGTTGTTCCTGAAAATTGTGAACTAGAAGACGAGAAGTTACTATTTTTGTCTGATGTATTACCAACGGCCTATTGGAGCGTTGTGAACGCAGGGGTAAAGAAAGGCGATACCGTGATTGTATTAGGGTGCGGTCCAGTTGGTATATATGCCCAAAAATTTGCTTGGCTAAAAGGGGCAAAAAGAGTCATTGCTGTTGATTATATACCGTTTCGACTTGAGCAGGCGAAAAGAATTAATAATGTTGAAGTATTTGACTTCACAGAGCACGAGGATATGGGTGAAGTACTAAAAGAAGTTACAAATGGCGGGGCAGAAGTGGTCATTGACTGTGTTGGTATGGACGGAAAAAAATCACCTCTGGAATTTATTGAACAGAAGTTAAAGCTTCAAGGTGGTACGTTAGGACCAATCCAAATTGCAACAAAAGCAATTAAAAAATGCGGAACATTACAAATTACTGGTGTTTATGGTGGGTTATACAATATGTTTCCACTTGGGCCATTTTTTTCGAGAAATATTAATATCAAGATGGGACAAGCTCCAGCAAGACATTTTATGCCTCATATCTATGACCTAATTGTAAAAGGTGATATTGATTCGAGCGCTATCATTACTCATACATTACCGTTAGAAAAAGCAAGTGAAGGTTACGAGAAATTCAATAACCGGACAGATGATTGTTTAAAGGTCGTTTTAAAACCATAAAGAGAAGAAAAAGGACAAAATCGTAGGATTTCGTCCTTTTTCACATTATAGAAAAGCATATAATTTCAACATAATAATTGTTTAGATCCAACACCCAGCCCCTCGAGACAAATAACCTGACCAGAGAAAAAGGGAAAACCCGCACTCCTTGATCTAGGCTGCCCTTTGTAAGCAGTGAAGCGGACTGAGAGGACGTTATTTTGCAAAAAAAGGGCAAAATGAGAGTTTCGCGGTCACAGGGGCTCCTATTTGCAAGATAACAGCGGAAAAACGGGGATTTCTGGTCAAATAACGTCCTCTCAGTCCGCGAAATTTCAAAAAGCGAAGAAAAAGGCGAAATAAGGTCATTTGAGTCCGCATGAGTAAGTCCGAGACCTCTGCACAACCGAACTCGACACAATATCTCCACGTGATCTTCCGCATTCTCCTGCGATTACTCGTCGCAAAGCTGCAAGGATGGTTACTCAGGAAGTCGCTTGTCGGGGCTAATCTAAGAAAAAGCGCGCTCCCTTTTTCCTAGGTCGCTTGTGTTTTCTTTGTGTGTGGTCAGGGTGTTGTGGTACAGAAAACATGTTCATCTGTCTAGGCTGCCCTTTGTAAGCAGTGAAGCGGACCGAGAGGACGTTATTTTGCAAAAAAAGGGCAAAATGAGAGTTTCGCGGTCACAGGGGCCCCTATTTGCAAGATAACAGCGAAAAAACGGGGATTTCTGGTCAAATAACGTCCTCTCAGTCCGCGAAATTTCAAAAAGCGAAGAAAAAGGCGAAATAAGGTCATTTGAGTCCGCATGAGTAAGTCCGAGACCTCTGCTCAACCGAACTCGACACAATATCTTCAAGTGATCTTCCGCATTCTCCAAATTTATCCTTTAAGTCGACAGTTTTTTAATGTTGATCAATTAACAGTATGCGGCCGTTTTGGTAGTCTATTTTCAACCGTTGAATATGGGGTAGGACATCGTCGTAAAAATAGAATTGTATATCATCTTTTATAATTAAGTTATCACAATTTTGATACTCATCCAGAGTAATTTTAAATTTTGAACAACCTCAAGTGCTTTTTTCATTGTAGCCAATCCTAAATCCAGGCTTTTTTCTTTTTAGGATGAGTTGTTTTAGAAATAATGCACCTGGTTCGGTAATGTTCATGGAAACACCTCAATTATATAGATCTTATTTTGTGGAGAATTATGGTATATTATATGTAAATTATACAAGGAAGGGGGAGGAAAAGAAAAGTGCAAGTAGATGTGTTATCGATTGTTTTTTCAGTAGCCATATTGACAATTATTTTTTCTCCTTTTCTCTTCCGTAAAGAAGTGCATCTTGAAGATGGCAGAGATACAAAACTATGGGTGCATTTATTTTCATCCAAGTGGTTTGGGGCTACCTTTGTATTTGTATTGTTATTTGGTAATTATAGTGAATTTACTTTTTTGTTTGTTATGAACAAACTTGCGAGTACGTTAGTTGTGGCATTTTTCATTTCCGTGATCGGAAATTCAAAACTACTATTTAATAGAAAAAACTCGACAACAAAGACAAAAAACGCTCAAATCTGAGCGTTTTTACTGTCTTATTTGTAAGTTCCAGCTTTTGTTTTGCTTACTAAACCATTTTCAACAAAACGTTCGAGAATTTTTTTAATACCAAGAGTATTCTTAGAAGTATCATGTAGTTGTGGATTAGCTGCTTTTAAGCTTTTAGCAGCGTCTTCAAAGGAAATTGCTTTTTCTGCGTTTCTAACGATTTTCAGTAACTGGTTTGCGTACGTTTTTTTAGCCATTTTTTCAACACCCTTCTTTTAGATTTTCAATGAAAGTTTATAGAGAAGGGTTTTCCCATTCGGAGTACGAACCGGTCCCATTACAATTATAACACTTATAGTCAAAAGATGGCATATAAATGTAGGCATTGGCTACTGTGGCGTGATATCCTTTGCCACGACAATCTGGACAAATACCTTGTTCCTTCATCTTTTCTACTTTCTTATCGTAATTTGCTTTATGCCAATCAAAAAAATGGTCGAGAAGTTTCATTTGCACCACTCCATAAATTAGTCGTCTTAGTATGTGGACTTATTGGTATATTATTCATATTTTTTTGAGAAGTGTAAATAAAGGTCAGTTTTGTCCGAAACATTAAATGGCTAATCCAATTTCCTAATTATATGTATAATGGTTATAAATGGGTGTTTAGTTACACCCATTTATAACCATTATTTTTATTTGGGTAATCTCCTTATTGAAAAGAACTCACTATCACAACATTTTTCAGAAAATTTAAAATTGGCATGATTTTTGCTTATATAAAAGTGAAGTCATACATTTTTTAAAAAGGGGAGATTACAATGAAATCAGTTCGTTTATTTAGCTTCGCAATTATGTTTGTGTTGTTGCTTATCGTAGGAGCATGTAGTAGTGATAAGCCTGCAACTACAGAAGAACCAACGGAAACGAAAGAACCTGTAACAGAAAACAAGGAACCAGTTCAACAAGAGCCAACGCTAAAACCGTTAGTCGTAGCGATTGAGGCAGAACCGACTTCATTGGATCCGCATAACGCCACTGATACGAATTCAGCAACCGTTCAAAGTGTTTTGTTAGAAGGACTATTAGCTTTTGATGAGAATATGAACTTAGTGAAAGTATTAGCTACTGAGTATTCTTTTAATGAAGAGGCGACAGAAATAACGTTCCAGCTAAGAGAAGGGGTAACATTCCATGATGGTACAGCTTTTAACGCCGAAGTAGTAAAAGTAAATTTAGACTTTGTTCGTAATCGCGATAATGGAATGGCACGTGCGAGCTTTTTCTCATTTATTGATGAGGTTGTTGTAAATAATGATTACAGTGTCACTGTTCGTTCGAAAGAAGCAAACTCTGCAATGGCTTCTTATCTAGCTCATAGTGCTGCTGCATTTAAATCAGTAGATGAAATTAATAAGAAAATTGATAACCCGGAATATAATGCAGATCGTAATCCAATTGGAACTGGTCCATTCAAATTTTTAGAGTGGAGAGATAGTGCTCATGTAAAAGTCGTTCCATTTGACAACTACTGGAACGAGGATGGAAAAGCAAAAGTTGAAAATATTACTTTTAAGCCAGTAGTAGAGGCAAGTACACGAGTAAATATGCTTAAAACAGGAGAGGTTGACATTGTCTTCCCGTTACCAACGTTAAGCGCTGATGAGTTAGAAGCAGATGCAAATATTGATGTCTTTACTGGTTCGTCTACTGAGACATTTTACATCGGTATGAATGTAAGTTTGGATAAATACAAAGATGTTCGTGTAAGAAAAGCGATGAACCATGCGGTTAATAAGGATTCGTTAATTGCCTTAGTTTTAGATGGGTATGGGCAAGTGTTAGATTCTGCAATTGCTCCAGCTGTCTATGGTTATGCTCAGCAACCGATCTATGAATATGATCAGGGTAAAGCGAAGGAGTTATTAGCTGAAGCTGGTCAAGAAGGCGGTTTTGATGCAGTGTTATGGACACGTAACTCGACAGAATTCTTAACTGTTGCTGAAAATGTAGCGATCCAGTTAGGGGCGATTGGGATTAACGTAGATGTTCAAGCTTATGAAACTGGAACTCTATTCGATATGTTAGATGCCGGTGATGGAACCGATTTATTTATTGGTAGATGGTCTCCGGGAACTGGAGAAGCGGATTGGGGCTTACGACCAAACTTTGCGTCTGACCGTATTCCACCTAACTATAACAATGCTGGCTACTATATTAATGAAGATTTAGATCAATTATTCAACCAAGCATTACAATCACCAGACCCTGACGAGACGTTACGAATTTATGCAGAGGCTCAAAAGGTGATTTATGATGATGCTCCTTGGGTGTTCTTATATGTACCAGACACAATTATCGCTAAGAGAAACGAGTTAAAAGGCATTACGGTTAGAGCAACTGGTGCAGTCGTATTAACGGGTGCTTGGAAAGAGTAAAACAATATAGGTGGCTACAGTAATCCGGTGTAGTCACCTTCTCATAAAGAAATGAGGTGAAGTTCATGTTTTCATATATTCTGAGAAGGCTAGTAGGCATGCTTCCAATTTTGCTAATCGTTTCTATTATTGCCTTTCTATTTGTTCATTTAACACCTGGTGATCCAATTCGAATTATGTACGGTGCGGAAATAGACCAACAAACCTATGAACAGTTTCGTGAACGGGAAGGATTTAATGATCCTTTACCAGTGCAGTATTTTCGCTATATGTCCAATATATTGACCAAAGCAGATTTCGGTACTTCTTATCGTACTAGATCGGATGTTTCAAGTGAGATTGTGCGCAGGTTCGGTTATACATTAACTTTGACCTTGTTAAGTATGTTTTGGGCGATCGTGATTGGTATGTTCATTGGAATCGTATCCGCAGTTAAAAGAAACTCTGTGTGGGACCGTCTAGGAATGGTTTCCTCAATTACAGCGTTAAGTGTCCCTGAATTTTGGTTTGGCTTGATGCTCATGCAATTATTTGCTGTGCAGTTAGGATGGTTACCTACAAGTGGAAGCGGGACTTTGAAACATTTAATCTTACCTTCTTTAACCTTAGGACTAGGTGTGGCGGCGATCATTGCCAGGTTTACTCGTTCGAGTGTGTTAGAAGTTTTACGAGAAGATTATGTCCGAACAGCGAGGGCAAAAGGGCAAAAAGAAACAACGATTTTGTTACGGCATGTTTTAAAAAATGCGTTAATTCCTGTTGTTACGATGACTGGTCTCCAGTTTGGTTTTTTAATTGGTGGTGCAGTTGTAGTTGAGCAGGTGTTTTCATGGCCTGGCCTTGGTGCCTACTTAATTGACTCAATCCTGAGTCGTGATTACCCAGTCATACAAGCACTAATACTATTATTCTCTGTTCAATTTTTAATTGTTAATTTACTAGTCGATATTAGCTATGCTTATTTAAATCCACAAATAAGGTATGAATAGAAAGGAGAGTTAGCATGTTTCCTCATCAGCAAAACCATTACTCTCCTTTTCGCGCGTTTATAACCAAATTTTTAAAGCAGCGAGTAGCAGTTGTCTCAATGGGGGTTGTGATTCTTATTCTCTTATTCGGGTTTTTAGGGCCTATGTTTGCTCCTTATGATCCGCAACGACCTGTAACCGAGCAATATGCTGCAAAGGGGATTGAAATTGAAAGTGTAACTAGTTCGAGTGTCGGGCTACAAGGCCTGTTAAGCGATGGAACAATCATTGACGGTAGCCAGCTTGAGCGACTCTCGTTTGAAAGTGAAAATCAACGGGTTGCCGCTGCGAGGGTTTCAGAAGCAGGAATGATGGTTAGTGCATACCGTCAAGGAAGTACAATCATCACAATCAAGAGTGGGGAAGTAAGTTCGATCGTAAAAGCAGATGTTTCGTCAAACGAAGTAGACGATCCTTTCCCTTCCTATATTTTTGTAGAGCCTATAAAAGAGGAAATGAACGTTGGAGCACGAATTCAATTACAACCAAAGCTTATCATTAGTGATGGAAAAACATTAGAAACAAAGGAACAGATCGATAGTTTCCTAGAGGAGTATGGAGGCGAGGCAGAGACGAAGGACGATGGATTTGGTCGACCTGCGACTGAACCAGATAGCGTACTTCAATTTCAGTCACTACATGAGGATGTTGCCAGTGTAGATGAGCATGGTTTTGTCACCATTCTCAGTGAGGGTGAGGGGTTGATCAAGATTTCTGTGGCAGGCGTGACGGCAGTCATTCCAGTTGGACAGTTTACATCCTCACAACCAGTGGTAACGGCAATTATCCCTAGCGATTCTGTCATTGCCCTAACAGATATCTACAAACATCAAGCCCCATCTAGCTTACACCTTTTTGGAACTGACCATCAAAACCGAGATATTCTTAGTAGGATTATGTACGGTACAAAGCAAACATTGTTAATTGGCTTTGTGTCAGTGGCAATTGGTGCATTTGTAGGAACCATTCTCGGTCTTCTAGCCGGTTATTACGGGCGCTGGGTTGACTCCTTGTTAACGAGATTTACCGATATTTTACTAGCGTTTCCTGGAATTTTACTAGCGATTGCCGTCATCGCGTTACTTGGTGCAGGATTAGTAAATATCATTGTTGCTGTTGCCGTCTTTACGATACCAATCTTTATACGAATTGTTCGAGCAAGTACGCTAGCATTAAAAGAAAAAACGTATGTTGAGGCAGCCAAGTCGATTGGTGTGAAAGATCATACGATCATTTTGCGTCACATTTTTCCAGGGACATTATCTGTCGTTATGGTGTACTTAACAATGCGTGTCGGAACTGCCATTCTTATTGGTGCAGCACTAAGCTTTTTAGGTCTCGGTGGTGACATCACAGCACCTGAATGGGGGGCAATGCTTAGCTCAGCAAAAGATAATAGTCGTAACTTATTCCATCCAACGTTTTTCCCAGGCTTAGCCATTGTGATTACAGTCCTTAGCTTTAACTTGCTTGGTGATGGACTTAGAGACGCGTTAGATCCAAAACTAAAAGAATAGGAGTGTTAGGGATGGAAGAGAAGATCTTAAACGTAGAAAATTTAAAAATCAATTTCCGAACGGACGGCAAGGAATTCACCGTTGTCAATAACATCTCCTTTTTTATAAAAGCTGGCGAAACCTTAGGCGTTGTAGGGGAGTCAGGTTGTGGAAAAAGTGTAACAGCTCTATCAATCATGAAGCTGCTCGCTACTCCGCCGGGAATTTATGCTGGAGGAGAAATTACTTACTTGGGTGAAAATATTTTAGTTAAAAAAGAAAGGGAGATGCGAAGGTTACGAGGAAATGAAATATCGATGATTTTCCAAGAGCCTATGACATCCCTAAATCCAGTTATTACAGTTGGGGATCAAATTGATGAAGTTCTTCTTCTTCATAATAAAATTTCAAAAGCACAAGCCCAAGAAAAGTCTATTAATATGTTAAAACTAGTAGGGATCCCAAGGCCAGAGGAGATTTACAATAGCTATGCTTATGAGCTTTCTGGCGGGATGAGGCAAAGAGTGATGATTGCGATAGGTCTTGCCTGCCAGCCGAGGCTCTTAATTGCAGATGAACCTACAACAGCATTAGATGTAACCATTCAGGCGCAAATCTTAGATTTAATGAGAGATTTAAAGGAACGAACAAATACAGCAATTATGTTTATTACGCACGACTTAGGTGTTGTGGCAGAGATGTGTGATCGAGTCATTGTGATGTACTCTGGTGAAATTGTCGAAGAAGCGGATGTATTAACTCTTTTTAAAGACCCGAAGCATCCTTATACGAAAGGGTTACTAGAGTCAATTCCTAAATTAGGGGACAGAAAGAAACGGTTAAAACCTATTCCAGGTCAGGTGCCAGCCCCTGGTTCGATAAAAGTTGGGTGTAAGTTTGCTGATCGCTGTCCATATGTTATGGGGGTTTGTCGGGAAGCTGACCCACCTTTACTACAAATAACAGAAGGTCATACGAGTCGCTGTTGGCTTTATGAAAAGGAGGCGAAAGAATTTGAATACTCCATTACTTGAGATCCGAAACTTAAAGAAACATTTTCCAATTCGCTCTGGTCTTTTAAATCGCCAGACAAAGTACGTCAAAGCTGTTGATGGAATTACGTTTTCAGTTACAGAAGGAGAGACGGTAGGTATTGTTGGTGAATCAGGGTGCGGGAAATCAACAATGGGCCGGACGCTGTTGCAACTAACTACCCCGACAGAGGGAGAAGTAATTTTTCAAGGCAAAAACTTAATCGGAGTAAGTCCAAAAGAATTACGGGAAATGCGCAAAGATATGCAAATGGTTTTTCAAGACCCTTATTCGTCTCTTAATCCTCGCTTAAATGTGTTTGAAATCTTAAGTGAACCGTTAACGACTCATGGTGTTCGTGATAAACAAAAACGTAAGAAATTGATATCGGAAATCTTGCATGTAGTCGGTTTGAACGAAACCCAAATGTACCGTTATCCCCATGAATTTTCTGGGGGGCAACGTCAACGAATTGGGATTGCTAGAGCGTTAATCTTACAGCCAAAACTCATTGTCCTAGATGAACCAGTTTCGGCGTTAGATGTTTCGATTCAATCGCAAATTATCAATTTACTTCAAGACTTGCAGGAGGAGTTTGGCTTAACGTATCTGTTTATTTCCCATGATTTAAGTGTTGTCTATCAGCTCTGTGATAAGATCTGTGTGATGTACTTGGGGAAAATTGTTGAAATGGGCGATGTCGATCTCTTATATGAAAATCCACGTCATCCTTATACGAAAAGTTTGCTCTCTGCCGTACCGGTCCCTGATCCTTTGCATAAAAAAGAACGGATTATTCTAAAAGGAGACGTTCCGAATCCAGCCTCACCTCCACCAGGATGTGCGTTTGCTCCTCGTTGTCCTGAAGTGATGGACATGTGCCATAAGATAAAACCTGAGTTACAGAATTGTTCAGGAGTTCAAGTAGCCTGTCATTTATATAAAGATGAGAGAGTGACAGTTCATGTATAGCAGAAAACGGGTTGGAGTGATTACAGGAACAGAAATGACGAGAGTAGCTTTAAGTAAGCAATTAGAGGAAACGATTGGTGATATTGTTCAAGTTGATAGTTATGCTCTTGATGAGTGGACTGGCGGCCTGATCACGGCTGATGTTCTTATCGTTTCATCGGAGGTATTAGTAGAAGAACCGGGATTTAAAGTTGTCTCTCGGGACGTGCCGATTATTGTTGCCAAACGAATTATTAACTATAACTTTATTGATAGACTTTTATCAATTCCAGAAGGAACGGATGTATTACTAGTAAACGATGTGAAGTCAACGGTTTATGAATCAATAAGTTCTCTAGAAAAATTAGGGGTCGACCATTTAAACTACATTCCTCATCTGCCAGGTGAAACACCAATACGTCCTGTAACTATTGCGATCACTCCAGGAGAAATTGCGTACGTACCAGAATGGGTAGAAAGGGTCATTGATATTGGACCTAGGTTACTAGATTTATCGACGATATTAGAAGCACTTCGTTTTTTTGAGCTTGATCATGAGGTAAGTCTATCAGAGAAGTATATGAAAAAAATCATCCAGTTATCTAGAGAATTAATCAAAACAAACCAGGAAACACTGCTATTAAACACACATCTTAAGAAAGTCATTGATGGTGTTCATGATGGAATATTAGCGATCAATGCTCAAGGTGTGATTACAGCTTTTAATGAAAATCTAGAGTCAATTTTATCGATCTCTAGGGAAACAGCCATTGGTAGAAAAATAGATGATATTATTTCTGATACGAATTTACTATATTTTATTATTAATGGTGACATAGAGGATAATATGTTGGTATCAACAACGCACTACGAAGTTGTCGTCAATCGTTTTAAAATTATCACGGATCACTCGATTGTTTGTACGTTTAAAGATACGAAAAAAACAATTGAGATTGAGAAAAAATTAAAACAAAAAATGGTAAGTCAAGGTTATGTTGCCAAATATAAGTTGAATGATATTATTGGTGAGAGTACAAAAATTCAAGAGGCAAAGCAAATTGCCAATAAATTAGCTAAAACAAACTTAACGGTGTTAATAGAAGGTGAGTCAGGCACCGGAAAAGAACTTTTTGCAAGTGCAATTCATTCGTTATCCGAGCGAAGAGTTGGACCTTACTTAGCAGTCAATTTCAGCGCATTGCCAGAAGATTTAGTAGAGGCAGAGTTGTTTGGTTATGAGGAAGGCTCGTTTACTGGAGCAAAAAAAGGTGGAAAAGTAGGCTTGTTTGAGCAAGCAAATGGTGGAACGATTTTTCTAGATGAAATAGGGGATATCTCTCCCAAAATTCAAGCGAGATTACTTCGTGTTTTACAAGAAAAAGAGATTATGAGAATTGGTGGAAATAAAATTATTCCAATCGACGTGCGAATTATTGCTGCAACCAATTGTAACTTTGTAGAGATGATCCATAACGGTAAATTCAGAGTGGATCTCTATCATCGCTTAAAAGCCTTGTATTTGCGGTTGCCACCATTGCGAGAACGTCTTGAGGATTTGCCCTATCTCATCCGTCATTTTATGATTATGAACGGAAAAGAACATATTTATATTGAAGACGAAGTGTTGCTTCAACTGCAATCGTATTCTTGGAATGGAAATATCCGAGAATTGAAAAATACAATTGATTACATGCTCACCGTTTGCGATGGAACGAAAATCCGCTTAACTGATGTACCGAACCATCATTTCTTTGAAGTAGATATCGTAGCTCCAGTCCAGGATAGTCAAAGGGAATATGGTCAAACGAAACAAGAGAAGCTAAAAGAGATTTTGTTAGATTGGGATACAAATGGTGAGCGTACAGAATATTTGTTTTTATTGAATGAAATTTATGAACTAAATCAACAAAAAGAATTAGTGGGAAGAAAAAAGCTATCTCAGCTAGCGGAAGCCCACTTGAATTATTCTTTAACAGAACAACAAATTCGCTACCGACTTCAGTATCTTGAAGAGCTTGGGTTTATTAGCAAAAGAAAAGGTCGAGCTGGAACAAAGATAACCCCAGAAGGTAGAGAACTTCTTATATTGGATGGTGAATGGACATGATAAAACTTATAAAAAACGGAGAGGTTTACGCTCCTGAATATTTAGGAAAACAGACAGTACTAGTCGTCGATCACAAGATTGCGAAAATTGGAGAAGTGAATGAAGCCATTTTAAATACAGACTTAGATGTAGAAGTGATTGACGCGGAAGGATGTATCGTGATGCCGGGAATGATTGATCCCCATGTACACCTAATTGGGGGCGGTGGGGAAGGTGGATTTGCCACACGGACTCCTGAAATTCAACTCTCAGATATCGTGCGATCTGGTATTACGACAGTCGTGGGTTGTTTAGGAACGGATGGTACCACTAGACATATGACGTCTCTACTGGCAAAGGCTCGTGGCCTAGAAGAAGAAGGGATCACAACGTTTATTTACACTGGTAACTACCATGTACCAACTCCAACAATCACTTGTTGTGTGAAAGATGATATTATCATCGTCGATAAAATCATTGGTGCAGGAGAAATTGCTATATCTGATTCAAGATCTGCTCAACCTTCTGTCCACGAAATTGCGAAGCTGGTAGCAGAAGCGAGAATTGGTGGATTACTAAGTGGAAAAGCAGGTGTCACTCATTTTCATATTGGACCTGGGAAACAACGCTTGCAGTTCTTGCATCAAATTATGGAAGACTATGAGATCCCAGCTTCAAAGATTTATTGTACACATATCACAAGAAGTAAAGAACTGGTCGATGACGCAATTACGCTTGCTAACAAAGGCTCTTTTGTTGATATGACTGCTGATAACGATACAGGAGAATGGTTTAGCTACTACAAGGAAAACGGTGGTGATCTTAACCAACTGACGTTCTCTTCAGATGGAAATGGAAGTTTACCTGTGTTTGATCAAAATGGAAAGCTTATGGGGATAGGTGTTGCAAGTACGTATACCTTATATGAGACGTTTGTGGCGACCGTTCGTGATCAAGGATGTCCTTTAGAAGAGGTAATACCAGTTGTCACCTCGAATACAGCAACAGCACTGCAATTAAAGCATAAAGGACGATTAGTAAAAGGGAACGATGCTGACTTACTTCTTTTAGATAAAGATCAATTAGCAATCAGGCACGTGTTTGCTAAAGGGAAACAGATGGTGAAAAACGGTGAAGTCATCGTGAAAGGTACGTTTGAATAAGTGTGCAGACGCAAGGGCTTAGAGGCTCTTGCGTATTTTTTAGGTACATAAATCTGGAATTGGAATTTTTCAAATGGTACGATACAGTATGAGGTGAAAAAGGGTATGGCGTTTGGAATAAAACGGGATGAGTTAGTAACCTGGAAGAACAAAGTAAAAGAAGGCGAGATAGCGTTTCTCACCCATTATTGGTATGATCCCAGATTTCCTGAGGTTAAGACAGTCACAAAAGTTGGTTGTGCAGATCTTGAAAAGCTAATCGCTTGGGGGAAACAATATAACATACCAGCAAAATACATAGATAATCGCTATGATTTTCCTCATTTTGATTTATTAGGGGAAAGGCAAGTTGAAATCATGTCTAGTGAAAATAAGTTAGATCAGTTACAAAGGTTTAAAAGATAAGGTGGGATTAGAAGATGAGTCTTATAGGTAAAAAGGTAGTATTAGCTGCGTCAAGAAAATTAGAGGAAATGAGTGTTCTGATCGAAAAGCAGGGCGGTACTCCGGTCATCCGTTCATTACAAGGAACTGTTTTTCTAGCGGAAAAGGAAGTTGAGCCAGTGCTGAAAGAGCTAGTGTCAGAAAAAGCTGATATGTTGATTTTTACAACTGGGATCGGACTTGAGACATTGCTTGAGATTACAGCAAAACTTGGGATACAGGAGCAGTTCATAGAAATCATTAACCAAGCAGACGTAGCTTCAAGGGGATATAAAACATTTGGGGCCTTAAAGAAAATCGGTATCAAGCCAATGGCTGTAGATGAAGATGGGACAACAGATGGATTAATAAAAGCACTTAAAGGGTATAGTTTTGAAGGGAAAAGAGTAGCTGTACAGCTTCATGGTGATCCAGCACCACGGTTAATAACATTTCTAGAAGATCAGGGTGCCAGCGTCTTGCAAATTCTCCCTTATCAGCATATTTCACCTGAAGCTGAAACAGTTGAAAAACTCTGTCAGGAATTAGTAGATAAAGAAGTTGATGCTGTATGTTTTACAACTGCGATACAAGTTCGCTCGCTCTTTTATTATGCTAAAGAACATGGGTATCTAGAGGATATCGTTGAAGCATTTAAAAAAAATGTGCTGGCTGTTGCTGTAGGGAAGGTAACTGCAGAAGCACTACGTGAAGAGAAAATTGAGAAGTATTTAGCGCCAGAACTTGAGCGAATGGGAGCAATGATTGTGGAGCTTTCGAAATACTATAAGGAGAACAATGTATGAACGGACAAATACGTAGCAATATCCAACCAGGTGTTGAAGTAGAGGTCGTCTTAAAGCAGGACCAACGGAGTGGAAAAACGACGCGAGGAATTGTCAAAGATATATTAACAAACTCTGCCAATCACCCTCATGGCATTAAAGTTCGACTTCAGGACGGACAAGTAGGTCGTGTAAAAGTGATTTTAAATGGTAATAATTAAACGAGTAAGTCTTCCTCTTATGTGGTATAAATAATTAAATCATTAAGTAGAGGAGGTTCATTGGATGAAATGGTATCGATTTTTCTTACTAATGGCCACAATTGTTTTACTTGTGGGTTGTGGAGAAGAAACAAATGGTGGGCAGGAGAATGATACAAATTCAGAAATAGGGCAAGAAGCCCCAGATGAAACTGAAACGACTGATGAAAGTACAGAAACAGACAGCAATGAGGAGACAAATACGGATGCTGAACAAGCTTTTGCAGATCCTGAGCATGTTGCAGACGAACTAGTAGCTGCCATGGATAGTCAAGATATGGAAACGATTGCTAACCTTGTTCATCCTGCTAAAGGTGTTCGTTTTTCACCTTATGCCTATGTTCATGTTGATACGGATCAAGTATTTTCTGCTGATGAAATTTTAGTTTTAATGGAAGACGACACCGTTTACGAGTGGGGCGTATTTGATGGATCAGGTTACCCTATTGAAATGACGTTTCAAGAGTACTTTTACCGATTTGTATATGATGAGGATTACGCGAACGCCGAGGAAAAAGCTGTGAATGAGAGGCTCGGAGCTGGGAACACACTAGATAACACGTCTGAAATCTATCCAGATGCAACGGTTGTTGAATATCATTTTACAGGATTCGATCCGGAATTTGCAGGAATGGATTGGAGAAGTCTTCGTTTAGTGTTTGAGGAACTAGACGGTGCCTGGTACTTGGTCGGGGTAATCCATGATGAATGGACAATTTAATTTAGGAGGCACTTGCTATTAGGCAGGTGCCTTTTCCTATGAAAAATGAATGTAGAGTCCCTGTTTTACTAATAATAGGTAGGTACATTTTAATGAAAGTGGGAGATCTTTTGTCTAGTGCTCATGAAGTTGATGTAGTCATTATTGGGGCTGGTCTCGCTGGCTTAGCGGCAGCTTTAGAATTACAAAAGCGGAACATCTCCTTTGTAGTCTTAGAGGCGAGCGAACGTCCTGGAGGAAGAGTGTATAGCTTACAGACAAAAGACAGAATTACGATTGATCTAGGTGCTCAGTGGATTGAAAAAGAGCATGTTCGGATGAAGAAACTGCTGTCTCAGTTTGGTTTGAAAACAGTTTCAACGTACAAGGAAGGCAATTCTATCTATAAGTTTAGAGACCGAGTAACGAAAGGGAAGTTGCCTCCTTTATCAGCAAGCGGCTACCTAGATTTTTTGCAGTTTACAGTGAAGTTAAATAAAGTTAGTAAGGCTTTGGATTCTTTGGAACCTTGGGAAAGTGAGCATGCCAAGGATCTTGATAAAATAACGATGGAACAATTTCTTCTAGATCATACGTATACAGCTAGTGCGGGAAGTGTTTATAAATATTTGCTTGAAGAAATGATTTGCTGTAATCTTCATGAGGTTTCAGCACTAGATTTACTGTGGTGTGTGAAAACTGCCGGCTCAGTTAACAAGTTTCGAAATTCTGAGGACATTTGGATTAAAGATGGCGTTGGTATGCTTGTGAATAAAATTGCTAAGCGAATTGAGGATCGTATTTACTATCGACAGCCAGTTACTAGGATTACCTATGAGGAAGGGGGAGCAAGTGTCAAAACTATGAACGGTGGTTGTTGGAAGGGAAAACGGGTGATTGTGGCTATTCCCCCTAATTTACAAGCGAAAATTCATTATCAACCTCCATTACCATTCGTAAGGGCACAATTGCTCGAGCGATCGGGTCTTCCTTCAGTAATAAAAGCAGTGATTATCTACAAAAAACCTTTTTGGCGCGAAAAAGGATTAAGTGGCATTATTAATTCAGATACAGGACCTATAAATGAAACCGCGGATAGTTCCCCGAAAGACGGAAGGCGTGGGGTGTTAACGGTGCTAATTACAGGAGATAGTGCTAGGGCAGAGGTCAACGCTAATGAGATTTTAGCTGAATTAGTACCGTTTTTAGGGAATGAAGCTCTGGAGCCGTTAGAGGTATATTTACATAACTGGTCAGAGCAAGAATGGACTCGGGGAGGCTATGGTGTTCATTTTGCACCAGGTGTCCTAACTAGCTATGGCAAAGCTTTAATAGACCCGGTAGCTTGCATCCATTGGGCAGGAACCGAAACAGCGACAGAGTGGCGCTTGTTTATGGAAGGTGCAGTACAGTCAGGGGAAAGAGCGGCGTTTGAGGTTATTGAACAGATTAGGTGCTAGGGCGTGGATTGGGAGATCCGTGATCTAATGGGTAGAACGGAGGACGTACGAAAAATAAACTTCTAATCGAGCTGAATCGATCACGGATATGTAAGTAACTGGAAAGGTTGTGCTCGGTTTGAGTTGAATTGAATACGAATATGTAAGTAACTGGTAAATCGGTGCTCGGTTTGAGCTGAATTGAATACAAATATGTAAGTAACTGGTAAATTGGTGCTCGGTTTGAGCTGAATTGAATACAAATATGTAAGTAACTGGTAAATCGGTGCTCGGTTAGAGCTGAATCGATCACAGATATGTAAGTAACTGGTAAATTGGTGCTCGGTTTGAGCTGAATTGAATACGGATATGTAAGTAACTGGTAAATCGGTGCTCGGTTAGAGCTGAATCGAATACAGATATGGAAGTAACTGGTAAATCGGTGCTCGGTTAGAGCTGAATTGAATACAAAACTGTAAGCAAGTTGAAAAAATGTGTTCCAATATGGATTATTGGAACACAAAACTGTAAGTAAATGGAAAAAATGACGTTCCAACAAAGGTAATGGAGCATAAAGTTGTAAGTAATTGGAATGTTATTGTTCAAAAAGAAAGGTTAATCCATTTCCGGCTTGTCACCACTACCCAAATAAATTTTTAGTATAAGGAAACTGCATGGTGTTAGATTTCCGTTATAATACATACTGAGGGGGGCTTGGTTATGACAACGATCATAGATACAATAAAGCAGCGTAAATCGATTCGGACATTTGAAACAAATAAAATCTCTAATGAACACCTATTACAGTTGCAAGACTACATAGACGATGAAGAAAATCTTGTTGGTCCATTAGGGAGAAAGTGTAGAGTTGAATTAATTCAAATTAAAAACAATGTCTCTGACAAAGGAATTAAGCTTGGTACATATGGGTTTATTAAAAACCATCAAGGTTATTTAGTGGGGATTATTGAGAATACAAAAATGGACTTAGTGGAGTTTGGATACATATTTGAAAAAGTAATCTTATTTGCAACGGAGATCGGAATTGGGACCTGCTGGATTGGAGGAACCTTTAATCGAAATTCTTTTTCGAAAGAAATTGGCGTAAGTGATAATGAATTTATTCCTTGTATTACGCCGATTGGCTATGCTAAGGAAAAGCAACGACTATTTGATAAAACACTTCGTTATGTGACAAAAGCAGATAATAAGAAGAGTTGGGAGGAGTTATTCTTTTATGAAGACTTTGAGACTCCCTTTTTGACACAGCAGGCACCGGAGTTTGAAATCCCCTTAGAGATGGTTCGACTTGGACCTTCTGCTTCAAATAAGCAACCTTGGAGGATTGTGTTTTGTAAAACAACGAAGCAATTTCATTTTTACCTAAATCATACCCCAAACTATAATAAGCTCGGCTTTGACATGCAGTTAATTGATATCGGTATAGCTATGAGTCATTTTGAACTTAGTTGCACGGAAGTTGGGAATCAAGGTCAATGGAACATAGCAAACCCAGGTGTCCGAGTACCAAATGAACATATGGAATATATCATTAGCTGGGTGTACTAATATAATAGGGGACTACCTATGTATTAATAGAATTATGGACAACTGTTCCTGATGAAAATGCTAGGTTTTTCATAAATAGACTTATAAACTACTAAATTCATCTATACGACTTGGTATTTGTGACATAGGATATAACAAATACTAAGGAGGTGACATGTTAGATGTCTGATAAAAAGCAAAGTAATAAAGGCACTGAGCAACCAGCACCGCCATATTTCAACTATAAACCTATGAAAACTAAAAATGCTCTTTCACCTAAAGTAGGAAATCGTCCAGTTAAACCTGATACAATCTCAGGAAAAGCCACAGTTAAGGTTCCCGTAGTATTAGCAGAAACAGTTGTCCAACTAGATTTAAATCCAAAGATTGAGTTTCCAGAACCAGTTCTAGAAATTAAAAATATTAAAAAGAATTTAAAGATTACGCAATGCCGTCTATTATTACCAACTAACAAACTATTTATCGCAGGTTTTGTCCGTAAAAATATTCAATACGCAACTCCGAAATACGGAACAAAAGACTCAGTCGTTTCAGATATTCGTTCATTAACAATCGACGTTCCATTTAATGCAGTAACAGAGATCGATTATATTCGAAAGCCTAAATTCGAATTTGGTCCAGAGAGCCGTGAGTTTACGTTCTTTACGAAGTCGGAGTTACCAGATGGTTTCTCTTCTAAAGAGCACTTACTATCTGCTGATTTATCACAATTTGATCAATACAGTGGTGAAGAATTCAATGAACTACCATGGTGTGAATTACTTTCTAGCCGCTTTATTCAGTACGACGAGGCTCTAGATCGTAAAATGGGTCGAGTGTACGACCAACATGGTAAGTGTATTGATGCACCGTTTGAAGAAGGGACATTTACGAAAATAGAAGAAAAAATGGTTGTAGAAGTGAAACTAAAAGTTTTACAAAAACAACAGGTAAACGTTGATTCAAAGAAAAAATGGTAACAATTAAGGCTATTACCTTCCATAAGGTGATAGCCTTTTTAATTAATAGTCTTAAAAACTATTACTATCATCTATACGCTATTGCAGGTAGTAACATAAACTATAACAAATACCAAGGAGGTGCATTTTTTTATGTCTGATAGTAATTATGAAAGTTACAAACCTATGAAAGGGAAAAACGCTTTATCGCCGAAGGTTGGAAATCGAGGAGTGAAGCCTGAGGCAATCTCAAGAGCAACAGTAAAGGTTCCGGTCGTTCTAGCTGAGACAGTAGTACAACTAGATTTAAATCCAAAAATTGATTTTCCAGAACCAGTACTAGAGATTAAGAACATTAAGAAAAATTTAAAAATCACTCAATGTCGTCTTTTACTTCCAACTAACAAACTATTTATTGCAGGTTTTGTTCGAAAGAATATTCAATATGCTACACCAACACATGGATCCAAGGATGCAGTTGTTTCAAATATCCGTTCCTTAACAATCGATGTTCCATTTAAGGCCGTAACAGAAATAGATTATATTCGAAAGCCTAAGTTTGAATTTGGTCCAGAAAGCCGTGAATTTACGTTCTTTACGAAGTCAGATTTACCGGATGGCTTTTCTTCGAAAGAACACTTGTTATCTGCTGACTTATCACAATATGATCAGTATAGTGGGGAAGAGTACAATCAATTGCCATACTGTGAAATCCTTTCAAGTCGCTTCATTCAATATGATGAGTCATTAGATCGTAAAATGGGTCGAGTATATGATGAAAATCACGAGTGTATTGACGCACCTTTTGAAGAGGGAACATTTACGAAAATAGAAGAAAAAATGGTTGTAGAAGTTAAAATTAAGGTTTTACAAGAGCAACAAGTAAATATCGGATCCAGAGACCGTAAGTGCTAAAGTGGTAGACAGGGCTTTCACCTATGTTAGGTGAGAGCCTTACTTTTTTTTACATAATCTCGTAGTTGCTAAATTCATGCAAGTATAATATTATCATTATTGAGAATGATAATAATTAACTAATTGCCAACCGGAGGTAATTTATGATGAAGAGAAAAGATGAAAATATTAAACTTAGCGGGAAAGTTACGATAGGAGCAACAATTTCATTTCCAGAAACAACCGAAGATCAAGCTCCTGCCGTGTTATTTATTGCGGGAACAGGCCCTGGTGACCGAGATGGAAATGTTGGTAAATTTAAATTAAACATCTATAAAATGATAGCCGAAGAATTAACGAAAGCTGGTGTCATTACTATTCGCTATGATAAACGAGGGGTTGGCGAGACTGAAGGGGATTTGAATAAATCGGGGATGTGGGACTTGGTTGATGATGCCCAAACTGCACTGGAGTACTTACGCAGTCACCCAAATGTAGATAAAGAACATATTTATGTATTAGGTCACAGTGAGGGAACCATGTTAGCAACGGCCTTGAATGAGAGAACTCAAGTTGCAGGCTTAATCCTACTATGCGGAGCAGCTGATACGCTTGAGAACGCAACGAAATACCAGAGAGAATTGATGTACGAGGAATTTAACCTGGAAAAAGGGTTTAAAGGATGGTTACTAAAAAAGCTAAATGTAGTTGAGAAATCTGAGAAGAATGCTCAAAAGATCTTTAATCGAATGGTAGAAACCGATAAAGACATGATCCGTATTCAGTTGATTGCGAAAATGCCGGCTAAATGGTTTCGTGAGCACCATAACTTCGATTTGTTTGGTGTGTTAAAAAACACTACTTGTCCTGTACTAGCGATTAATGGTACGAAAGACGTTCAAACTAGATTAGAAAATGTTTATGAGGTGCCTAAGCTTGTGAAAGGGCCGTCTGAAGTCCATGCGATTGAAGGTATGAATCATATCTTGCGAGAGCAAAAGGAAACGGTCTCTATCCAAAAAATAAAAGGTTTTTACAAATCACAAAGCAATGAACCCCTTCACCCTGAACTTATGCTAACCATTACGAATTGGTTAAAAAAAGTGTACAATAAGGAGAGTGCTAATTGGAGGTTGATAAATGACCATGTCAAAAGCGGATGTAATATTACATCCAGTTAGAATGAAGATTATCCAGTCATTAATTAAAAGACCCTTAATCGTCCAAGAGCTAATGGAATGGCTTCCAGAAGTTCCGCAGGCGACCTTATATCGGCAGTTAAAAATCCTAACAGAAAGTAAAGTAATTTACGTCAAAGAGGAACGAAAAGTAAGAGGGACTGTAGAGAGAACCTACGCATTGAACAATGAGGTAGCACATGTTTCGGCCGAAGAGGCAAACAAGCTTACTAAGGATGACCATATGAAATACTTTATCACTTATTTTGCAAACCTTTTGCAAGGAGTGGAAGAGTATTTAGAAGGTGACGATATCGATATGGCTCAGGATGGGTTTGGTTATCGGAAAGTTGATTTGTTTCTAAATGCAGAAGAATTTCAAGAGTTTCGAGAAGATCTCGTGAATGTATTTAAAAAACATGTAGGAAACGAACCGAATGGGGAACGCCGCAAGAGATCGTTAGCGACAATTTTTATACCAGAAAAGAAGTAAAAAACCTGTGCTCGCGTTGAGCGCAGGTTTTTTACATTAGCGTCTATTTGCTTCAAACTCTTGTTTAATTTGGGCTAAAAGACCAGGTTTTGTGATGACATCATAGGCAGTGTACGCCATTGATTTTGCGCCAAGCATTAGACCCTCAAAGCCTTGATCACTCATGGCAGCTTCTCTAAATTCCTTTGTATGACAAGCGTAAGGCTCGTTACAAATTTGCACATATGGATGGATGGAAGGAACAACATGACTGACATTCCCCATATCAAGCGAACCACCACTTCCTTTTTCGTGGATTTCTTCAAGAGAAATTCCAAGTTCAAGTAAGTTTTCAGTAAAGTTATTGGAAAGAGCTTCATTGGTGTTTAAATCGTCGTACGATAGTTCATAGAAGGACGTTTCTAATTTAGCCCCTGTTGCTAGTGCTGCTGCTTTCGCACAGTTTTTTACTTTTTCAAGTAGTTCATCAAGGTAGTTACGGTGCTGCGCCCGTACATAGAATTGAGCTACTGCATAATCTGGCACCACATTTGCTGCTTTCCCGCCCTCTGTAATAATCCCATGAATTCGAGCGTCAGGAGTAATATGCTGTCTCAGAGCATTAATACCGTTAAACGTTTGGATCACTGCATCTAAGGCATTAATTCCTTCGTGAGGCGATGATGCTGCATGGGCAGGCTTCCCGAAAAATTCAAATTGAATCGCATCCATAGCAAGGGATGAGCCACTTTTTTCATGGCGGTAAAGAGGGTGAACCATCATGGCAACGTCTAAATGATTAAATACCCCTTCCTCAGCCATCGTTACTTTTCCGCCGCGCGTTTCTTCAGCAGGAGTACCGTAGACATAAACTTTTCCACCACAATGTTTGATAACCTTACTTAAGCCTATACCAGCAGCGATTGCCATTGTACCAATTATGTTGTGCCCACAAGCATGTCCAATTTCAGGGAGAGCATCATACTCTGCCATAAAGCCGATCGATGGACCAGGCAAACCACTATCATATAGGGCATCAAATGCTGTAGGTAGGTTTGATGTGCCCATATTAACTTGAAAACCGTGGTTTACAAGCTCCTCAGAAAGGATTTTTGCTGCCTTAAATTCCTCGTGTCCTAACTCTGGATTTTCACCAATAAACTGACTAATTTTATAAAATGTTTCGCGTAATTGTTCAATTTCAAGATTAATTTGCTCTTTCATTTATGTACCCTCCATTAAATTTGTTATTGCTCATTTTACAATAATTTTTAGATAAGCGAAATAATTTTTTTCAGGATCGGGCTCTGTTATAATATGGGTGCAATCTAGTATAGAGGAGAGTGTTCGGTGTTGAATAATTTACAAAGTACAACGAAATTACATAACGGTGTTGAAATGCCATGGTTTGGCCTTGGTGTATTTAAAGCAAAAGAAGGGGAAGAGGTTGTTAGCTCTGTTAAGGCAGCCATCGAATTAGGGTACCGCAGTATTGATACAGCTGCTATTTATGGAAATGAAGAAGGAGTAGGTCGAGCGGTTAGAGAATCAGGTGTAGCTCGGGAAGAGTTGTTTATTACGACAAAAGTTTGGAATTCAGAGCAAGGATATGAGTCTACATTAGCTGCATTTGATGAGAGTATGAAAAAATTAGGGTTGAATTATTTAGATCTTTATTTAGTTCACTGGCCATTGCCTGCAGTAGGGAAATACAAAGATACTTGGAGAGCGCTTGAGAAGCTTTATAAAGACGGTAGAGTGCGTGCGATTGGAGTAAGTAACTTTCACGTTCCTCATCTGAAAGATTTAATGGCCGATTGTGAAATTAAGCCGATGGTTAATCAGGTCGAGTATCACCCGCGACTTACGCAAAAAGAGTTGCATGAGTTCTGTAAAGAAAATCAAATTCAACTTGAGGCATGGTCGCCATTAATGCAGGGGCAGTTACTTGATGAGCCAGTGTTGGCCGAGCTTGGTCAAAAATATGGGAAGTCAGTTGCGCAGGTGATCTTGCGTTGGGACCTTCAAAATGAAGTTGTAACAATTCCTAAGTCAGTAAATCCTGTTCGTTTAAAAGAAAACGCAGATATTTTTGATTTTGAGTTAACCGCAGAGGAAATGTCGTTAATCGATGGATTGAACGAGGATCGCCGTGTTGGTCCAAATCCAGATGAGTTTAATCGTGAGTAGTTTTGAAAAAGGCCTTACAGTTAGTGTAACGGGTTCCTTTAACTATCGCAAACATTAAAAATGTAAAGCAAAATGACCTTCAAATTGTATGGAAATTTGAAGGTCTATTTTTGTTGATATAAAGGGTTTTGATCATTATATATGAGGGATTCGTCATGCAATTTAGAAGTTAAAATGCGGGGATACAATAGCCAGTGTACCGCATTCCATATATGATTATTAATAAGGGGAGTTTTTTCTCCTATATTATCCAAATCTTTAGATTTAATCTTATTTGAAGCCGTTAAAGGACTATTTCCGCTTATATATGCTTTTTAACCTCCCCTTATTAAAATAGGAGGAAATTCTCCGCATATGAATTCTAATACCTACACAAAAATTGATGCGAGATAGCAAAGTTGGTTTGCATATTTCGATCCGAAGAATAAACAAAATAGCAAGGGGAGATACCCTTGCTATCTCTAATGTTTTTTAAACCCTCTAGCCTAATAAATTGCTTTAAGGATTACGTTTTGTTTTGCATATTCCTTTGCAAGTTGATGTTTTGTAATAGGAAGCAGAACCGGTTACACTTAGTTTTTTGTTTTTTGTGGCATTATCATGAATGTTTGAAGAATGTATCGCTAGCTAAGGAAGTAACTGGTAAAATTTTAATATAAATAGTAGGTTAGGGGGAGTTATCATAATGATGACAAAAGACCAGTTGAAAGCCGCCTTAACGGTGGAACAGTTTCCTCGCTCAGCTAACTATGATCCTGAGTGGATGATTGAAAATGAAATGGGACCTAGTTCAGTCTGGCTAACAGAATTTTTAGTTGAAAAAATGGATTTAAAGCCAGGTATGAAAGTATTGGATATGGGCTGTGGCAAAGCGATGAGCTCGATTTTTTTAGCCAAAGAGTTTGGGGTGCAAGTGTGGGCCAATGACCTTTGGATTAGTGCCACTGACAATTTGAAGCGAATTAAGGAAGCTGGAGTAGATGATTTAGTTTTTCCAATTCGCGCCGAAGCCCATGCCTTGCCATATGCCCAGGAGTTTTTTGATGCAATTATTAGTGTTGACTCATATCACTATTATGGAACAGACGAGACATTTTTGCTGAAATTTTCCAAACTAGTAAAACCTAATGGGCAAATCGGTATTGTTGTTCCGGGTGTAAAGAAAGAATTTGAAGAGGATATTCCTGAAAGGCTAGAACCGTATTGGGATAATGAATGGTATACGTTCCACTCGCCAAAATGGTGGTCAAAGCTTTGGAGAAGATCTGGTGTTGTTGATATCGAAGTTGCTGATACAATGCCAGAAGGTTGGGAATTGTGGCTGAAATGGGAAACGACGGCAAAAGCCTCGGGTCGTTGGCAAAGAAATGGCGACATTGAGTTACTAACGGCTGACGATGGCGAATATTTTACGTTTACAAGAATGGTAGCGAGAAGGCATGAAGAATTAGAGGGAAGACGCTCGCCGGCAATCTAAATTAAAGAACCGCTAGGGAAACCCCTAGCGGTTTAAGTTTCGTTACTTAATATAAGCTGATCCTACAACAACTAGTAGGATAAACAATACAACGATTAACGTAAAGCCGCCTGTGCCACGACCTGCTGTTGGCATTTGCATTGGCATAGCTTGTGGTGCGCCGTAGTGATACATGAAGTAACCCCCCTTTTTGGTTGGTACAATATATTACTATGTATCAAGTGCTTTTTCGGGTGGGCGGCTATCCCGATAAACGGCAAGTTAAGCAATTAGCCTATTGTAAGATCGACTGTAGTAGCTGATCTTCCTTAACAAATTGGATTGCTTTTTCTTGGTAAGTGGGATCATGAAGAAATGTAAAACGATTTGGTTTGATGCTTGGTGCTAGTTTAATTGCCTCGATGTACTCATTTTTTTGTAAACCAAGATTTTTGACATATTCAAAAAATCCAGTGCGCTCAAAGACCTTCTTCATTCGATCCGCTCGGTGGTTTTGAACATTAGCCATAATGTAGGTAGCTACTCCGACTTGAATACCGTGCATGACTGGTTTAGCCGCAGTTTTATCTAGGGCATGTGAAATCAGATGTTCAGAGCCACTAATCGGGGAACTATTCCCGCTAATGGCAGTAGCAATTCCACCCATTGTTGCTGAACTTATTAGTTCTTTTAGAAAAATCGGGTTTTTAATATCTTCCATTGGTGTTCGGATAAAGCTATTGACTGCCTTTTTACTTAACATGGCAGCAAAAGCATTCACATGACTTACACCATTCTTCTCTTCAAATTCCCAGTCGTATAGAGCGGTGATGTTGCTCATTAAATCGCCAATTCCAGCTAATAACAAATGCGTAGGTGCATGTTGAATAATTTCTAAATCAGCGATAATACCAAAAGGTACTTTTGCAGGAACCGTTGTTTTTTTACCGTCCACATGGATCGAGCAGTTAGAACTTGCAAAGCCGTCATTCGATGCGGATGTAGGGATACTTATGAAGGGACTTCTTCTAGAGTAGGCAATGTACTTCCCGTAATCAATAACGGAACCTCCACCCATGGCAATGACAACATCATAACGTGGCATGGTGAATGCTAGTTTAATCAAATCTTGAATATCAAGATTTGTGGGCAACATCACCATATCAGCTTCAATGGTTTCTAAAGATTTTTCAGCATCATCCTTAAAAGTGTCGAATGTAAAGTCGTCAAATAAAATAACAACGTTCTGAAAGTTGTATTTCTGTAAGATATCACCTAGGTGAGTGAGAACCCCTTTGTTAATTTCTAATATAGCTGGAATCGGTACTGAGGTAACAGGAGTTAGCATTTACAAAAGCACTCCCTTAGAACGTAAGTAAGCTTCAATTTCCTCAAACGTCTCGACGGCTACACACGGGATCGCTTTTTCCTTAAGAATGTCCTGCAATGCATCCTTAGCAAACGTTATATCAGCATAAGCGGCCGGGTGACTATCAGGCTCACTATCACCGGCAAAATAGACATGCTCGTATTGTTCTTTTAATTCTAGGATCACCTTTGATTTATCAATTCCATACCGTTTTGAGAAATGACGGTGCGTTTCATCAATGTTCATGTAGACATTTTTTTCACGGTACTGACCTTCGTTTGAAAATACCTTAACGTTGTCGATGCCGTATTTTTTTAGGATGTGGTAAATATAATAATCAGTACCTGCGCTTAATACATAAAAGTCACCGTTATTTTCTTGGACTTTCTTAATAAAACTTGGGACATGTTCGTCAATTGGGATAGAAAGGATATCAGCAATAATCTGTTCTTCTTCTTGATGAATGGAAGCAAAAACCTCACTTAAGAAATCAATATCTAACATCTCCGCACGCTTCCATTTATGATATAATTCCTGACCTTCAGGGAAATATTTTTCAATCACTAACCAGTAAAAGTCCTTTTTTGAAATTGTTCCGTCAAAATCAGATACAAACGCCCATTTTTTCATGTTTTTCAGCTCCTATGTTAAATTCATCCATCAATTATTGTTCCACATGATAATGAGAATTACAAGGTGTGTAGAAAATAACCCCAGCTAAATAAAAAAGTCCACCTGAAGTGGACTTTTAATCTTTAATGTCTATTTTGGGTGCCAGGCACCTTACTTGAAGTAGTCTTTCTCTAATCCTCTTAGCGTCTCAATTGATTTTAGGGCGAATGGGGAGCCATCGGCTTCTAGTTCGGCAAATTCTTTATCTAATGCTGCTCGTAAGGACTCATCGTAGGTAGGTACTTCACCTTCGAATGGCTTTACGTAGACGGCTGGGATGTTTACTTGTTCACGGTGAGCGAGTGCTCTTCGTTCATGGAAGAATACACCTTCGACTTGTTTTGGGTTATGTAAATCGCCTTGGGTAGGGTGATTAATGACAGCAAGTACTCTCATCACATAGTTTGGTTCTTTGATCATCGTAATCTCGCCTATGTATTTTCCTGTTTTGTAAATGCCTGTCACAAGTTGTCCAACTTCAAATGTTTGACTCATGTTCATCATCCTTTCTGTTTTTCTTATCATGATAACATAGATAGTTCTGAGTTTGCTTTTAAATGCTTTTACTTTGGCTCTTTTCGTAAACAGTGTGCTTTTTTATCCTAAATACTCGGAAAAATACCCTAGATGAAGATATCAGCCAATAAATTATGTTAGAAAAGAGCAATACTTACTAAATTAGTGGTGAATTCTTTGTGTTTTGTGTAAAAATCCGGCTTTTGGGATTTTTACGAAAGCAACAAACTTTGCGAAAACAGCTTTTACTTTAGAAAAGCTCATCTTTAGAGTATAATCAAAAAATGTGAAATCTATTTAGTAAGGAGCTTTCTCAAAAACTATGAAACTTATTTCTTGGAATGTTAATGGCCTTAGGGCGTGTGTGAAAAAGGGTTTTTTAGACTATTTTCATGAAATGGATCCAGACATGTTTTCTGTACAAGAAACAAAATTACAAGAGGGTCAGATAGAGCTAGATTTACCTGGCTATTTTCAATATTGGAATTACGCAGAGAAAAAAGGGTATTCAGGAACCGCAATTTTTACCAAAGTAGAACCAATGAGTGTTAGTTATGGAATTGGGATAGAAGAACATGACCAAGAGGGACGAGTAATTACGTTAGAATTTGAAAAATTCTACTTAATTAATGTATATACGCCAAATGCGAAACGAGATTTAACGAGGTTACCATACCGCCTTCAATGGGAAGATGATTTCCGTGATTACCTAGTAGGATTGGAGAAAACGAAACCAATCGTTGTCTGTGGTGACTTAAATGTAGCTCATATGGAAATCGATTTGAAAAATGCCAAGTCAAACCAAGGGAATTCAGGGTTTACAGACGAAGAGCGAGGGAAGATGACTCAGCTACTTGAGACAGGCTTTGTTGACTCGTTTCGTCACTTTTACCCAGACCGTGATGATGTTTACACGTGGTGGTCGTATATGAGTAAGGTGAGAGAGCGGAATATTGGGTGGAGAATTGACTACTTTGTTGTTTCAAACCTCCTAAAAAAACATTTAGTCAATGCCGATATTCATTGTGAAATCTTAGGTAGCGATCACTGTCCAATTGTCCTTGAACTAAATATGTAAGCTTGTCCATAAAAAAATATTTAAAAAACCTTGAAGAAGTACTATTTTCTTCAAGGTTTTTCGTTTATAATAGACAGAAAAATATTTTAGTTATGTAACGGTTTAAAGTGGAAAAATATCAGAAAATTTTTAAAATTATACAAAAGTTTCCCTTGTGTCAAAACTGAAGTAGTCTTACAATGAATTAACAGAAAATTTTTGCGATTATGATAACTTAAAAAAGGGGATTATTTTTATGAGTGCGACTGTAGTTGAAATTGTAAAAGCATCATACTTAAAAACAAAACCAAATGACGAGACCCTTGGTTTTGGAAGGACATTTACTGATCATATGCTTGTTATGGATTATTCGGTAGCGACTGGTTGGACTCATCCGCGAATTACACCGTATGAACCAATTACACTTGATCCAGCTGCAGTCATATTTCATTACGGTCAAACTGCGTTTGAAGGAATGAAGGCTTATCGAACAGACGACAACCGTATTTTATTATTTAGACCAGAGAAAAACTTTCAGAGGCTAAATGCTTCTTGTGAAAGACTTAGTATGCCAGCTGTTGATGAAGCTGAAGTTCTAGAGTACTTAAAGCAACTTCTGATTGTGGAACAAGACTGGGTACCATCATCACCTGGTACATCGCTCTATATTCGCCCGTTTATTATTGCAACAGAAGCATTCTTAGGCTTGGCTGCTTCTAAAGAATATAAATTGGTTGTCATTTTATCACCAGTAGGCTCATATTACCAGAATGGAATACAGCCAATCAGTATTAAAGTTGAAGAGCACTATACCCGAGCAGCTCGTGGTGGAACAGGAGCGGCGAAAACTGCCGGAAACTATTGTGCGACATTTAATGCCCAAACAAAGGCTGCACAAGAAGGTTACTCTCAGGTATTATGGTTAGATGCCAATGAGAAAAAATATGTAGAAGAGGTTGGCTCTAGTAACGTGTTCTTTAAGATCAACGGAGAGGTCATTACGCCAGAGTTAAATGGTAGTATTTTGCCTGGAATTACAAGATTGTCAGTGATCGAGATGCTCCGCTCTTGGGGGATACCAGTCGTCGAAAGAAAGGTTTCGATTGAAGAAATTTTTCGTTATGATGATGAAGGATTACTTGAAGAAGTTTTTGGTACTGGAACGGCTGCGGTCATTTCACCAATTGGTGAACTAGAATGGCAAGGACGCAAGCTTCATATTAATGATCATCAAATCGGCGAAGTAACCCAGAAACTATACGATACTTTAACCGGGATCCAAACAGGAAAAGTGACTGATCCATACAATTGGACAGTTGAGGTGAAATAAAGAACGGAAAACAGCTTGGATATTTCCAAGCTGTTTCTATTTTGAGTTCTTTTATTTTATGCTATTCTATTCTTTAGGTTAGGTTCTGTTTTTTCTGAATTACGAGAAAGAAGGTTTTTTTCTGTCTAAATTATTTACTTATAGTTTACTAGTGTTTGTCATGTTTACGTGGGGATTAAATATTGTCGCCATTAAATATATGGTTACCTATTTACCTCCGATCGCGATGCAGGGAATACGAATTTTTGTCGCAGGCTTGGCTGCATTAATTGTCCTTTATTTTTTGAGAGATCTCCGGAAATTGACCAGAAGTGAATGGAAATTAGCTCTTATGGCAGCGGTTTTTGGTCAGCTCGGTCACCATACGTTCTTAGCACTAGGATTAGCTGGTACAACAGCCACAAATGGTGGGTTAATTCTTGGTTTGATACCTTTGACTACAGTGATAATGACGATGATCTTCTTAAGAGAACGTCCAACATGGTTGAGGTTCTTCGGGATTTTCCTTGGCTTCTTGGGAGTAGCAATGGTTGTATTACAAATTGGTGAGGGTATCGGAGCAGTTTCTAGAGGTGATTTGTTTATTTTCATCTCAATGGTATCCCAGGCATTTAGCTTTATCCTTATCAGAAAAATCACTGTGACATTATCACCACGCCAATTGACTGCCATCCTTTTGTTAATTGGATCTCTGATGACGACAAGCGCAAGTTTTATTTTTGAAGGAAATGTTGTTAGCGCGATTGTTGGAAAGCCAAGTATGGTTTGGGTTGTGTTTTTCTTTTCAGCAATTATTGCGACTGGACTCGGGCATATCTTCTATAATTTAGCCATCCAACAAATTGGAGCTGGTGAAACGGCGATATTTAATAATTTAGTTCCGTTTTTTACATTAGTAGGAGCGTTTCTGTTTTTGAAAGAGGCCATTCTTTTAGCTCAAGTAATTGGATTTATTTTAATTGTCATAGGTGTGTTTCTCGGAACAGGTTATTTAGAAATGAAAACGAAAGATAAGTTGAAATATAAGAAAACAGGTTAGGTGATGTACAATGATTGATTATCGAAATGAGAAAAGTGGCGTATTTCCATCGGTATGCTCATTAGACTGTCCAGATCAATGTGGCTTACTAGTCCACAAAGAAGACGGGAAAATTGTGAAAATTGAAGGCGATCCAAACCACCCTGTCACACAAGGGAATATTTGTAATAAAGTTCGTCATATGACGCATCGTCTTTATGATCCGAAGCGACTTGAGTTTCCTATGAAAAGAGTGGGCGCAAAAGGCGAAGGGAAGTTTGAACGTATTAGCTGGGAAGAAGCAATTAAGACGATCCATGCTCGTTGGACAGACTTGATTGCGACAGAAGGTCCGGAGTCGATCCTCCCGTACAGCTTTTATGGAAACATGGGGAAATTAAATTCGGAAGGTTTGGATCGTCGCTTCTTTCATCGCTTAGGAGCTAGCTTACTCGATCGCGCAATTTGTTCAGCTGCGGGATCAACGGGGTATCGTTATACGATGGGCGGTAGCTTTGGAACAGACCCAGAGGAAACAATTGATACAAAACTATTTATTTTCTGGGGCGTTAATGCAGTTAGTACGAATATGCATCAAGTGGCGATTGCTCAGAAAGCGAGAAAAAAAGGCGCAAAGATTGTTGTGATTGATGTGCACAAAAATCAAACAGGCCGGTTAGCTGATTGGTTTATTCCAATTTTACCTGGGACTGATAGTGCATTGGCTTTAGGTCTTATGCATGTCTTATTTGCTGAAAACCTGGTCAATGAAAGTTTCCTAGAAACGTATACAGTTGGTCACGCTGAACTGCGAGAGCACGTAAAACAGTATGATCCTGACACGGTTTCTACTATTACTGGTGTTCCAGTTGAGGATATTTACGAGTTAGCAAGAATGTATGGGACGACGTCACCAGCTTTTATTCGTATCGGTAACGGCATGCAGCACCATGACAACGGGGGAATGATTGTCCGTACTGTTGCTTGCTTACCAGCTTTAACAGGTCAATGGCTTGTTCATGGGGGAGGAGCGATTAAGGGGAATGGTGGATTTTTGGCTCATAACAGTAGTCAACTAGAGAGACCTGATTTATTAGAAAATAAGCAAACACGTGTCATTAACATGAACTTAATTGGAAAAGCATTGCTAGAATTAGAAAAGCCGGTTCGTTCAATGTTTGTCTATAATTGCAATCCAGCGCTTGTGACACCAGAGGCTAATAAAGTACGAGAAGGATTACTACGTGAAGATTTATTTCTTGTCGTACATGATCTATTTTTAACGGAAACAGCGATGTACGCTGACATTGTTTTACCTGCAACGTCGTCTTTTGAAAATCTCGATTTCTTTGCGTCCTACTGGCATCATTACATGCAAATTCAAGAGCCTGTGATTGAGGCTTATGGGGAAAGTAAAAGTAATACAGACGTATTTCGTATGCTTGCCAGAGAATTCGGATTTGAAGAAGAATGCTTATTTGATAGTGACGAAGAGTTAGTGAAACAAGCACTCGATTTTCCTGAAAGTACTTGGTTAGAGGGAATCACCTACGACTCTCTGAAAGAGAACAAATATGTGAAGGCAAATAGGAAATCACTGATGGAAGAGAAGTTGAAGACACCAAGTGGAAAAATTGAGCTTTATTCACAAGCGTTAGAGAAAATAGGTCTACCAGGGCTTCCAACGTATACCCCATTAGTAAAAGACAATGATCATCCATTTTTATTTATTCCGGCACCAAACCATAATTTCTTAAATTCTACCTTCTCTAATAATGAAAAGCATATTTCGTTAGAAAAAGTAGCTCGTATCCATATTAACCAATCCGATGCCCTTGAATTGGGAATTGAGGACGGCGAAAAGGTGAAGGTTTGGAATGAACGAGGTGAGTGTGAGTTAGTTGCTTCTGTTGGAGACAATGTGCTTCAAGGAGTGCTCGTTTCTCAAGGTTTATGGGCAGACTTACCAGGAACAAAAAATCTGGTTAATGCCTTAACCCCAGACCGAGTCGCAGATATGGGTGGCGGTGCAACGTTTTTCTCTGGACGTGTAAGCATTAGCAAAATAGCATAAAATTTACCATTGGAAATTTTTGAAAAAAGCATTAATATAGAGAATAAGAAAAAAGTTATGATCAGGTACTAAAATCATAACTTTTTTTCTATTTCACATCCTTTAAAGGAGATTTTTTATGAGACATGAAAATCGAAAAACGATTTTTAAAGAAGAGCTCGAAAAGCTTCATGAGCATCAGTATCTTGATCAAACCGATTATGAAAAAGTTGCAGGGGCATATGATCAATATTTTGCTTCATTAGTAGAGCAAGAAGAAGCGGAGGAAGTTAGGTTAGCTGAGCTTCGTCAAAAGCGACAAGAAGAAGCTAAAAGAATTGAAGAAGAGCGAAGAGAACAGCTAAGACTGAAAAAAGAAGCGAAGAAACTATCGCCTGAGCAAGTACGTGAACGAAACATTAGCTTGTCGTTAATAGCTGGGGTAATTCTGCTTTTACTTGGTGGAATGGTTCTCGCAACAAGTAGTTGGGAAAAAATGAACCATTTGATGAAAGTATTATCTATTGGTGGCGTTTCTTTATTATTTTTTGGAATTAGTTATGTTTCAAACAGGTACTTAAAAATCGAGAAAACTTCGTTTGCCTTTTTAACTTTGGCTAGTTTATTAATTCCAGTGACCTTTGTGGGAATCGGATATTTCCAACTGTTTGGGGAATGGCTCTCACTTTATGGTGAAGGAAAGTACATTTTAGGCTTGTTAGCTACTGCTGTTTGTTTACCGTTGTATACATGGATTGCAAACCAAAACAAAAATCGCTTGTTTGTTTGGCTATCCTTTGCAACATTAACAGTATTTACAGGGTTTTTCCTAGCAGCAGTTCAAGTTCCGATTGATTTATTTTACCTAGGAATCATTATTTATAATGGGTTATTACTTGTAGGCTATCATTATCTGAAGACTAGTAGAAAATATGATGTGTTTGTTCGTGAATTACCAGTATTTTCACAGCTGAATTTAATTATTAGCACTTTATTAATGCTGGCATTTTTCCAAAGCTACTTACTTTATAGTGTTAACATTCTTCTTACGGCCGTTATGTACATGGCGATTGTCTTTGTTTATAACAAAAAAGAGTTTCATTATGTGTTTACACTATTGTTTGTCTATGGAATGTACCAGTTGTTAGAGCATTCATTCTTACAACCACTAAATTATCTTGGATTTGCCTTGATTGGGATTGTCTATCTTGTATTAGAAGACCGAGTGCCTGACGGGTTTTTAAAGAAAGTATTTAGATTTACTAGTGGGATTGTCTCAGGATTAGCGTTTCTTTATATTAGCTTTGAAGGACTTGTGCTTCGGGCTGATGAAAAATCAATTGTATTATTGATCGCTTACCTTGTCATATCAGTAAATTATATTTATTTGGCACATATTACGAACCGTAGAATATTTCAGTATTTAGCTCCTATATTTTTAGTTGCAACAGGCTATCAATCTTGGAATGTATTATCGCCGTTACTAAACGTTGATTTGTTTGAAACCTATATGTTTGTTGTTGCTGTTGCATTATTTCTGTTTCTTTATGTGAAAAATCGATTTGCGTACTTGCAATCCATTCAACATTCTAGTTTATATGTTGCACTAGCGACTATGCTTGTCACTTTGCTACTCTCAGCAGGCAAAGAAGACTATTTACAATTAGCTGTCTTGTTAGTGGTATTTGGCTTTGTGTTACTAGTCGTTAACACGACCCACTCGAATAAAGATTTTAAGGAGCTAGCAGCTTGGGGAGTGCCGATTTCCTGGTTGTTTGGAATACATGTTTTCTATCATGTTTTTGGTATTGGAGATCATTTCTACTTCTATGAAGTTGGTGTGATGGGTCACCTTGCCCTCGCTTCACTCTTACTCTTGGGTATTGGTTTTATAATGAAGAAGATATTATTTATGCCTACCTTTACGATAGCGGTTATTGGATATACCTTGGCGTTATTGGGGTCAATTGCAGCAGATATGATGCCTTTACTCCGTTCAGCTTTTTATTTGATCGGGATAGCCTTATATGTAGTAGTCGTTACTCAGTCGAAAAATAAACAATTTTGGACATTTGTTGCCATAGGAATAGCTGCATTTTTGCTAACGTTAATTGAACCATTTAAATTATTTCAGAATTATACTAGTTTCGTTGTTTGGTTATTGTTCATTCCGGTTGTGCTTTTAGTAATTTATGAGTTTGTTGGAAGAAAAATAGCTGATTTAAAACCTTATTTCTTTTGGACGGCACATGGCTTGTTAGTTGTTTTCGGAGTTTTATCATTAGGTTTGGTATTGCTTACGGACTTTCATCCGGTAGGAATGCTACTGCCGATCCTTGCCTATGGATATAGTATTTTTCAGCACCAGTCTAAGAGAGAGTGGATGAGTAACGCATTTTTATATGCTGCGCTAAGCTCACTTTCTTTGAATGTACTCATTTGGATCAGTTATTATCAGTTGAACATTGGAATTGAACAGAGTCTTACCATTTCACTAGTGTTAGTGGCGGTAATCTGGGCGATGTGTCGTAATGATTGGAAAGAGCGAGTGGATATATTCCTCTTTGCACTCGGCTTTATCACATTGTTAAGCTTGGTCGCTGTTGATCGTTATGATCTAGTAAACCTAACGGCTACAGTGCTTACATCAGCATTTATGATCTATTTACTCTTTAAACGAAAGTGGGATATTGGGTCTATTGTTCCACTACTCTTAACGAGTGTTTATGTGATAGAGTATTTCTGGTTATTAGAGAAGCCTATGCGAATGATGGCAGTGGTAGTGTCAATTCTGCTCCTACATGGACTGGGAACGGTACTTTACAAGTCGTTGTTCAAAAAAGTTGCCGAAAACAAGTATCAAATTGATTGGTTTACGTTTATGACTCCATTGTTTCTGTTTCAGTTAACTCTTGATATTTTTTATAACGATCCACTATGGTTGAAGCTCATTGCTCCAGTTATCCTAGTGTACCTACTGTTTATGCAAATTCGTCGAGTACCAGGAAGTGTTGGAAGAAATGTTGTCATTACGATTACAGCTTTTTCAGGATTAATACCTTATTACCTGATTGTTGATCATTTTGATGTTCCTTCAATTATTGAGGCGGAACTAATCGCTTTACCATTTATTGCACTAACCATCTTTTTAAGTAAAAAGGCTTGGGCTGGGCATGGGAAAACAATGAACACCATTCAAGCCGTTGTTCTTGTATTGGTGACATTATTTATTCTGGGTGATGCGCTTGAAAGTAATACGATATATGACGCCATTATCGTTGGTGGGTTAGCATTAGTTTCAATTATTGCAGGAATGCATTACCGAATTAAATCTTATTTCTTTGTAGGAATTGCCGTCTTATTGATAAATGTCTTTTTACAGACGAAACCATTCTGGGGGAACCTCCCTTGGTGGATGTATTTGATTATTGGCGGCGCGACTCTGATTGGTTTTGCTTCGTTTTATGAGTGGCAAAAGCAACGACCGAAAAAAGAAGGAAAAACGTTATTACAGGAAAAGAAAGAAAAGTTCCTTCAGTCCTTTAAAGATTGGAAATAAAAAGTATGGCACAAGAATTTTCCAAAAGTGAAAATTCTTGTGTTTTTGTTTGTATTTGGAATAATATGCTAGTATACAGAACTGGAGGTATTTATGGATATTAGATTATTAGTTCAAAAGGACGCAGAAGCGTATAAAAGGTTAAGGCTAGAGGCACTTCAAACAGACCAAGAAGCTTTCGCAGCCACATATGAAGAAGAAGTAGACAACCCTGTGGAACTATACGAAGAAAGATTTCGTTCTGAATATTCATTTCATTATGGGGCTTTTATAAACGGTGAGCTTGTTGGTGTTGTCTCCCTAGTTCAGGAAACAAAGCTTAAGTTTAAACATCGGGCAAATATCTATGCCATGTATGTATCACCGTCTGTGCGAGGGCAGGGAGTAGGTAAGCAATTATTGACTCAAGCAATCACAAAAGCAGAAGAATTAGAAGATGTCGAACAGTTGTACTTAGCCGTCGTTACGGAAAATACCTCGGCAAGACATCTATATCAGTCTCTAGGATTTGAAGTGTTTGCGAATGATCGTCATGCTATGAAAATTGGCAATACCTATCTGGATGAAGTGCATATGGTGAAATTCTTGTAATTCGAAAGGAAAGAACGATGAATACGAACTTGTTAGAAGAAACGTATCAGCAGATCGATGAAACGATGGAGCCTGATAGAGTAAATTCAATTGTTACTGTATGGTCGCTTTTAGTGTTGGTTGTTTTGGCCTTTGCCTACTGGTTAATCTGGGGGTTTGGTAATATTAGCTCCCTATTTTTTATCAAGGTTGGGTTATCGAGTGTCGGATTTATTTTTGTTCATGAATTGCTCCATGCCTTTGGGTACATGTTGTTCGGAAATGCTTCAAGGAAAGATATTAAATTCGGGGTTATTTGGAGTCAACTCATGCCTTACGCACATTGTAAAGTTCCGATGAAATTGAAGGGATACCGGATAGCTGTTTTGCTACCGTTAATCGTTTTAGGGGTTTTTCCAACGATCTATGCATTTATGACTGGAAGTGGTTACTGGGCTGCTATTGGAATTTTTATGATTTTAGGTGCTTTAGGTGATGTCCTGATTTATTGGATCACTCGAAAGTACTCAGGAGAAGAATACGTTCAAGATCACCCTGAAAAAATTGGTTGTATTGTTTATACGCCAAAGGGGGAGCAACAGTGAATGAACTAAGAATGATGGTAGCTGAAAATATTGGAGGCCTTATTCTAGTAGCTGGGTTGATAGCAGTCTTCCTATCTATGAAAAAATTAAAAAAGTAGGTGAGGACGATAAAACCAATTCTCATTGATGAGATACCAACAGAGATCCAAAACTTCCTTGGAACGATTAACAGCGTTCAGTATCCTAGACAGGGACATACATCGGATGTTTGCATCCTAAAATCCGAAGATCGTCATGCTGTTTTAAAGCGAACAAAGGGTAAACAGTTTTGTGAATGGTTACGAAAGGAAGTAGAGGTTTTAGAAATTTTAGCGCAAACAGATCTTTTTGTTCCGAAGGTTTACATGCTGAAAGATGAGGGAGAAGAAGTATGGGCATTGCTTGAACTCCTTGAAGGTGAAACATTAAGAAGTTATTTTGCTAGAGAAGAGAACTTAAAGAATAAATACTCAGTCATTTCTCAGTTTGGACAAGCCCTTGCTAACCTACACGCAACACCATGCCCAAAACCTTTGCAAAAGGGCGATTGGCTTGACGAGATGTTAAGGCAAGCACAGTACAATCTAGAAAACTATCAAGTAGAGGGTACGATGAAGCAATTACAATTCTTAATGGAAAATAAACCAAAGCAAATAGAACAATCGCTTATTCATGGCGATTTCACGATTGATAATGTTCTTGTAAAAGATGGTGTAATTGCCGGAATTATCGATTGGAGTGGTGGTGCATTTGGAGATCCAAGATATGATCTTGCGTTAGCCATACGTCCAAAGCCTTCGATATTTGAAGACGAGAAAGAAATTGCAATATTCTTTGATGGGTACGGCAAAAAGATGATAAACGATGCAGAGTACACCTATTTTGAAGAAGGGTTGTATGCATTTTTTTAGGAGGATTAGCAGTTGGACGTTAATGCTGAAGCAACTATATTTTGAACTGCCTTTCTGCATTAAAATCTACCAATCCGTGTTAAGATGACCGAAAAGGAGGTTTTTCAATGAATTTTACACTGAAAACAATTGATCACATCCAATTGGCAGCACCAAAGGGATCGGAAGACCAAGCGAGAAGGTTCTTTAGAGATATTCTTGGGATGGTAGAAGTAGAAAAACCAGAAGAACTTAAAAAGCGTGGTGGAGTTTGGTTTGCTTTTGGTAATACTCAAGTTCATATCGGAATTGAAGAACCGTTTATAGCGGCGAAAAAAGCACATCCTGCGTTTCAAGTAGAGAATATTGAAGCACTTAAGGCACATTTAGATGCTTCTGGTGTTGAAGTTATTGTGGATGACAACTTACCAGGTGCAAATCGAATATACATAGCAGATCCGTTTGGAAACCGAATTGAGATTTTAGAATGGATTTAAGGAGACGAGATTGATGACAAAGAAATATTTAGAAAGTGAACGAATCTACTTACGCCCATTTAAGAAAGAAGATTTTCAAACTATTCATGATGCCTTACTTAATCCAGAGTTTCGTAAGTTGACAGGAACGCAAACGTATTTATCGATGGAAAAAATCGAAAATGCGTATGAAAGTTTTAAAAATGATCGTTCCCGCTTGGATTTTGTGATCGCTTTAAAAGAGACAGATGAAGCAATTGGTGACTTAGCTCTAAATGAACTAGATCATCTAAACAATAATGGTAATGTTCGAATTGCTCTTTATAAGGAAGAGCATTATGGGAAAGGTCTTGGTCCCGAAGCACTTAATTTAGTACTAGAATATGGATTTGAGGTTCTCAATTTATACCGAATTGGTCTCAATGTCTACGAATATAACGCACGCGCGATCAAATCCTACGAAAAGTTAGGATTTGTCAAAGAAGGCGTTTTGCGTAGCGAGTTATTATTTAATGGGACATACTATGATAATTACATGATGAGTGTATTACGTCATGAATACAACAATATAAGAAAGTAAAAGCAAGACAACCATTGCTACTAAAGGCATTGGTTGTCTTGCTTTTTACTTGTGTTCCAGTGGTAAATAAATAAAAATCGTTGTACCTGAAGAATGTGTTTCAATGAAGAGTTCGCCTTGATGTGCCTTGATCATATCTGAGGCAATTGAAATCCCTAGGCCGTAACCTTCATCTTTTGACGTATATAATGGCTTTCCGACTTTGTTTAATTCGTTTAAAGGTATACCTTTGCCATTATCTGAGATGGCAATACAAATCTTGTTTACTGAAGCGGTATAACAGTGGACTTTCACTTGTCCATTCACATCTTTAGATGCATCTATCCCATTCATGATAAAGTTAGAAAATACCCGCTTCATCTGGATCTTGTCCGCTTTAAGTTCAGGTAAGGCATCTATTATTAAGGAAATAGTAACCTTATTTTTGTCAGCATCCTCTTTTAGAGAAGTAGTCGTTTCTACTAATAGATTAGCTAATGATAGCTTTTCTTTTCGAGGGTATGCAGGCTTTGTCGTTAGTAAAAATGAATGTAAACTATCTTCCATCTTTTCGAATTCTGTTAGGATTACTTGTTTATATTGATGAAACTTTGGTTCATCAAGTAGAAATTGCATAAAGCCTTTGACCGTTTGCATAGGATTTCGAACTTGGTCGGCTAAGTCAGCAGCTAGTTCATTGATAATAAGTTTTGATTGCTGCCTTATTGTATCTTCTTGTATTGAGTGTGAGTCGTTCGTTTGAGTAACGATGAATGTATAAATGTTGGCAAGCATTTTTAAACTTTCTAACTCTGTATCACTAAACGTATAGGGTTTTGGATCAGCTGCACAAAGTGTTCCAATTACTGTTGTATCGGATAAAACGATGGGAACGGCCATATGTGATCCAATGTTTAGCTCTTTAATGACTGGTAATGTATTAACTCTTTCATCTAACTTAGTATTATAGATAATTAGCGGTTCACGACCACTAAATCGGGTAAGTTCATTTCAAAGGGTTTGATGAAACGGTGTTTCTAGTCCTTCAACAATGTTACTGCCATTATTATTTACTACTTTTAAAATTGTATATTTGTCATTATCTATCATGCTGACAAAAAATGTCCTAGTTCCGATTAATCTATTTGCTAATTCAAGTATGCTTTGTGTTAGGTGGTCTAAATTCATATCTTACCTCCTTTTGCATGGTTCTATTTTTATTATACAACAATAGGGGTTTGGTGCGGGAAAAATGGTTTTAATTGTTAGTTAAGAAAGCATTGTTTACAATTTTCTCTCCGGGTATTCCTACTTTTTCAATCACAAGATAGAACTTTACCCATTTAAAGAATTTTTGAAACATAAGAAGAGTTGAAGAAAACCAAGAATAATTTTCCAGAAAATGTAGAAGCTAATAGAAATTAGACTTGAGGGTGAAGAAAGCTTTGAGGATTTTTGTTATTGTGATTTCGATGTTTTTTATGGGGATTTCTGCAACAACGTTTTTTAGTAATGAACAAACAAGTCTTGAACTGTCTTCTGAATGTATTGAGCAAGGCAAAATCAGAGATGAATTATTTAACCAAAGAATTATGGAAGACATTATTTCTAGTTTTAACTTGGATATTGATACTTCCTACGATAGGTTTACATTTAGAGATTTGGAAGCTTCCCACCTCCTTTATGGTGGTCGTGAAGACGATACGCACTACCAGTCACTAGCCAAGCTATTTCAAAATTTGGATGTGAGTACAAGGGGGACTCCAAGATTATTTGTTAGACCTCACCATGCTTACTTTCTCTATAAAGAAACTTCTAATACAAATGTAATGGTTGAATTAAAGCTTGAAGAAAATCAATGGGTTGTATTGGAGCAAAGGAAGGTTCCGGGAAGCCCTGTAGAGTACGAACAGTTAAAATGTGAAATTGCTTATTTGAAAAAAGCTAAATAAATTTCAACAGCAACTACTTAAAAGGTGGTTGCTTCTTTTTTAGAGGGAAAAGAAAAGGAGGCGTAGAATAGTATTTGGTAAAGATTGGAGGAGATAACGGTGAAAGCAATCGTTGTAACAGAATTTGGCTCAACTGACGTTATGAAATATGTGAATATGGAAGTTCCGGGTTATGGTCCAAAGCAAGTGTTAATTGAAGTTCATACGACAAGTGTGAACTTTGCTGATATTAAGTCTCGTTACGGAAAAAAAGGTGGTGGTAAGTTTCCGTTCGTACCAGGGATCGATGTTGCTGGTGTGATAAAGGAAGTTGGTTCTGAAGTAGAAGGGCTGAAGGTTGGCCAGCGTGTAATAGCTTTTCCTGCAACAGGATCATATTGTGAATATACAGTTGCTAACGAAAATCTAACATTTGTGATACCAGATCAGCTTTCGTTTGATATAGCTGCAGCTAGCCCAATTGTCTCGTTTTTGTCATATCAATTGCTAGCTAAGGTTGCTAGAATTGAAGAAGGCGAAACTGTCGTGGTTCATTCGGCAGCAGGTGGAGTAGGAACAACTGCAATCCAACTTGCAAAATTATTAGGTGCAGGAACTGTAATTGGGACTGTTGGTAGTGAGGAGAAAATTCCATTCGCAATAGGAGCTGGTGCTGATCACGTGATCTGTTACGAAAAAGAAGACTTTGCAGTAGTGGTGAACGAGATAACTGGCGGACGTGGAGCGAATATTATTTTGGATTCGATCTCTGGACGTATTTCTGAAAAAAGCATGGAATGTTTAGCTCCTTATGGACGCTTAGTTCACTTTGGAAATTCTAGCGGTGAAGTGGGGACGGTTAAAACAAGTGATTTACATTCAAGCTGCAGATCAGTAATGGGATTTAGCTTTGGTACGACTAGGAAGGAGCGTCCTGAGTTATTGGGCGAGGTAGCGAAGCGAGTACTTACTTACCTAGCAGAAGGAAGATTAGATGTAAAAATCGGACACCATTTTTCGCTTGAAGAAGCGGCAATGGCCCATGATTTAATTGAAAATCGCTTAAGCAAAGGAAAAGTACTCTTACATGTGAAGGGAGAAGTGAATAGAAAATGAATAATCAAATAGTCATTGTCACTGGTGGAACGCGAGGAATTGGAAAAGGCCTCGTAAAACTCTTATTACATGAAGGCGCTAAAACGATTGTTCTAGCAAAGAGTGAACAATCGATTGCTAGCCTCGAAGCGGATTTTGCGGGAGTTGGGGATTTATTTACATATCAATGTGATATATCCATTAGTGAGCAAGTGTCTAATGTTATTCAATCAGTCTTTGAAAAATTCGGACGTATTGATTGTTTGGTCAATAATGCAGGAGTTGGCGTTTGGAAGCCTGTAGAGGAAATGACCGAAGCTGATTGGGATTTACAAATGAATACAAACTTAAAAGGCGCATTTCTTTGTAGTCAATCGGTTTATAAGCTTATGAAAGAAAATGAGGGTGGTCAAATCATCAATATCGCTTCTGACCTAGCTTATAACACAACAGAAAGAGCATCTGCCTATTGTGCGAGTAAATGGGGTTTACTAGGACTTTCCAAAACGATGAATAAAGAAGGCAAAAAGTATGGTATTCGAGTCTGTACAGTTTCGCCGGGGTTAGTACAAACCGACTTTGGTGGTGTGCCAGCAGCGAATAAAACGACTGGGTTAGCCGTTGAAACTGTTGCCGAGCAAATTTTAACGGTAATGCAAGCTGGACAAGATGCAGGAGAAATTGAAGTAATTATTAGACCCTAAAGGATGGTTTATTATGTTATCGTTTTTAGAAGTTAGTCATGAAATGCAAGATGAATTAGTTGAATTTTTGACGAAAGAGAGATGGCCCTTCCATGGGGATGAAAACCCGACTGAGGAATCAATACGGGAGAGGTTTCTAAAGGGTGTTTACACAGAAAGAGGAAGTAAGACGTTTTGGATAACACTCGATGATAAAAAAATTGGCCTAATTCGTTTATTTGATTTAGAGGATCCTACTTGTTTGTTTGATCTTCGTTTGAAAGAGGCAAATCGTGGGCATGGCCTAGGAGCTGAGGCTGTAAACTGGCTAACAAATTATGTGTTTACGAACTATCCAGAGATCACGCGAATTGAAGGGCATACGAGACAAGATAATTATGCGATGAGGAAAACTTTCTATCACTGTGGCTATGTAAAGGAAGCTTACCATCGAAAGGCCTGGCCGCAGAACGGACGTGAGTATGATTCTGTTGGGTATGCAATAATTAAAGACGACTGGAAGAACGGAACGACTACGCCGATTGAAGATCGTTTTGAATATTAGAAGGTTACGGTGAAGTCTGAAAGAGCATGAACTACATTGAAACGCATGAGTTTTCGGATGAGATCACATGCGTTTTTTTGGGTTTGTCGATGCTTTTACTATATTTAAGTAGTACTTAGGATAGTAAATTAGACCGTTTTGATTTTGATTGGGACGGAAAAAAGACAAATTGTGTTTGGTAAGAAAGTTGGAGTCTTAAAAAATTTGTAATCAATTAGAGTTTGTAAAATGGTGTAATTAAAGTAAAGAAGCAGAATACTTTAATAATTTAGGAGGTAGAAATGACAAAACAAATTAAAATATTATTAGTAATTTCAATACTACTTAACGCAATCCTAATGTACCAATTAATTCTTAATAAAAGTAATTTGGAAAGCTCAGAACTATTTGGTCAAATTTACTTTTACAACAGCATTAGTAATCTTAATAATAATCTTAAATCAATCTCTTCTACATTAGAGCTTTATGGGGAACTACTCACAGAAAACGAGTTGCTATTATTCAATCAGGCTATTGAAACAGAAAGAATAAATATTCTTGACGCACGTTCAAATATAGCAGCTGCAATGCCCTTTAATAACATGAACTTCTCAATATATTATGAAAACTACCTATTAAATATTTCAAAATTGCTTTGTGACATAGTTGAAGGACAAACCTTTCATAAAAATGATATAAATGCCTTAATATCCTCTTTAAAATCTGCAAATCAAAATATTAATAATTTATTTTCGCAAGGGATAGGTAATGAAGGAATATCCTCTGAATTGTCAGTAAAAGCAATATACGGAGATTTAGAAAGAGTGAATAGACAAGTTGAGTTAGTTTACAGAAAATAAATATAAGGTTTAGTTAAACCACTAATAGAGGCTCGGTTCTTATTGCATTAACGATGAGCAATAGTGCAAGAAACTGTTGCTTCCATTGTGGTGCTAACGAAGCAGAATACTTTAATTATAAAGTAAACCTATATAATTCCTTTTATAATTTTTACAATTATATTAAAGAGAGGGAAATCATGTTTATTCGTAAAGAAAGTCTTAAAGAGTTTATAATTTTTTATCCTGTAACTACAACTATTATTCTGTTAAATACAATTGTAATGCTATATGTATGGATTTTTCTCGATGGGTGGAGTAACCAGTTCATAGTATATGATTTGGGTGGTATTAGCCAATCTAAGTTTTACATTGGAGAACATTGGCGGCTTATTTCCTATTCATTTTTGCATTTAGGAATATATCATTTCCTCATCAATCTTTTATTTATTGGTGTATTCTCTCCAACTATTGAAAAAACACTAGGTACGCTAAAATTTTTTGCATTTTATCTTGTAACAATTCTCTTAGGTGGCATGTTTATACTATTCTTTACTAATAATTCAGGAGTAGGTGCTTCAGGTTTTGTATTTGGACTTTTGGGATTTTATATAGTCCAAGTTATTTTCCGAAAAATAGAGAATACATTCAATAAAAAATTAATTATTCAATTTACTTTATCTAGCTGGATATTAACATTTATTTTTTCTTTAGTAACTCAGCAGTTAGTTACAACCTTTGGGCATCTTGGGGGGTTTATAGGAGGAGTATGTCTTGGGGTTTTGTACAAAAAAATTAGCCTTGATAAGGATTATCAGATACAAGTGAATACATCATCGAATGGAAATAGTAATTAAGTAAATATTTCTTCTTCAACTAACGCAATAGTTTAAAAAAGTATTGCTACTGTGCTGGGCTCACGAGGCAAAATACATAAAAATTCAACTTTATTGGTTAAAGTAAATACCTATAATTGGAAACGATGCTCCCTTTTAACTAGTGATATAATTGGGTCACTAACAGATTAGCGAGAATAGATATTTTATGTGGAAACGAATTTGCTTGTTATTAACAATTGCTTTGTTGTTTTTGGGACATCAGTTATATGTAACAAAAACATTATTAAACCAGCAACAGTATGTGGATTTCCTTTCAGTAGAGAGGGAGTTTAGCCTTGTGGCTTTACGCTCGGAAGAATTACTTCGTGTATGGGACGCTGAAAACATTCAGGATTCTGCGAAGTTATTATCACAACAAATTTTATTATCTAGTGAGTTGTTATATAATAGAATTGCAACAAAGTATTATGAAGTTGGATTAGCTTCTACATCAACCTCAGGATTTAGTGAATTGTCCCGATTTTTTTCCATTATTATAAAACAGTATCTGATGACTTACTTATGATGGAAAAAGGGGAACGTTCCGTAGAATTAAAGTTGCAAGCTAAGATGATTCATGAGGATATGCGTCCTGTTCTCATCATTTCAAACGATGATTATATCAGATGACTGATGATATTCTTGTTGTTGCTATTACATCACAATTAAAGGACCTTGATTATTCTGTCGTAATTGAACAAAGAGACTTAGACGAAGGTGCCCTTAAAGTTACATCAGCAGTGAGAGCAAACAAAGTTTATACACTTTCAAAAGGAATTATCAGAAAAAGATTTGGCAAAGTAGTACTAACGTATTGAATAGTGTGAGAACTAAAATAGAACAATTAATAAAGTAGTAATTATACTTGTATTAATGGGCTGCGATAAGCAGTCCTTTTTGGTTTTCAAACGGTACTAAAATATATCTCTTGTGAATATGTTCACTTAATATAACGGAGTGCAATAGTTTTCATATACATCCTACAAACCTGAACGGATTATATCGGGACGTTAAATGTTCATCTTGTTATCCTTAAAAGCGAAGGGAGGTTATTTTAATGGATTTGCTTGAAAATATGAACGCAGTAGTAAACTATATCGAAAATCATTTGGATGAAGATATTAATTACAAAGAAGTTGCAAAGATTACACATTTTTCTGACCATCATTTTAAACGAATGTTTTCGTTTATAGCGGGGATAACCTTGTCAGACTATGTGCGTAGAAGAAGATTGACCTTAGCTGCCTTTGATTTAAAAGACAGTGATATGAGAGTGATTGATGTAGCTATGAAGTATGGTTACAATTCACCAGATTCATTTTCAAGAGCATTTCAAGCATTACATGGAGTAAATCCTAGTATAGTGAAAAATTCAGACGTTCCTTTAAAAGCGTATCCTCGGATGACCTTCCATATTTCGATTAAAGGAGATGTTGAAATGAATTACAAATTCGTTGAGAAAGAGGCTTTTACCGTAATTGGAAAAAAAGAAACAGTAGCTTCTAGTGGAGAAGATTTTAATCCAAAGATGTGGGAGCATATCGAAGAAATAGAAGAAGCTGTTAAGCCATACGATAATACTTCATTTTCAGGTATCCTAAATGTTTCAGTGACAAAAGAGAATGGAGACATTTATTACTATATTGCTACGGCTACTACTAAGCCATGTCCGAAAGAACTTGAAATTTTGGAAATTCCTTCTCAAACATGGGCAGTTTTTCAAGCAACAGGAGAAATGCCAGACGCTTTATTAACTACATGGGAGCGAGTATATACCGAGTGGTTCCCAACATCTGGTTATGAATTAGCAGAAGCTCCGGAATTTGTAAAAGGAATTACCGATACATTAACGGAAATTTGGGTTCCTATTAAGAAAAAGCAATAGTTAGAGGGAGGTCTTCGTGACCTCTCTTATACTTTTAGGCGGGGGGATGTTGTAAAGGGAATTTCTACTTAGGTTTCGTAAAAATTTTCCCGTCATTTAACTCACACCAATCTTCTAATTCGTCATACGTTTCCTTTTCACCGTATTTTTCTAAAAAAGCTTCCTTGGTTTCGAATACTTCCATTTGCCCTTGTTCTATTAATGTTATCATTTGAAATGGGTTTAGCTGAAAAACCTTAGAGACAGCTATTAACTCACCTATATGAACAACGTCAGCAATGTTTTTCATTATCTACTCTCCTTATACTTTTAGATATGCTTCCTTCTTAGAAGAACTTTTAGAAATATAATACCAACTCTTTGGTATTGTTATCAGTTTTTATGGAATCATGTATTACTCACTACTTAAATTCAACATAGACGTTAATTTTGATAGCTTTGTTTCAAGGTATTCTTTTGTAGATCATTTTTGGGGCAGTATTCTTTTAAAGCTCATCATGACCTTACCTTTAATTTTGGTGTTGCTTTTATTATAAAAGTCTAAAAAAACAGCATACTTTTCATAAGGAGTTTTACGTATTAAAGCTAGTGAAATTAGATCTTTGGGAATTAAGGATAAAAGAGTTATATGCAAACTTAGGCAGTACACTAATAAAGAAATTAGGTTTACTTCAGTAAAATAAGGTATATTATATTTGTTGAATAGATTTTCTTTAAAGACAAGAAAAGTAGGTGAACAAAGTGGGAAAATATCAATTGGATGCAAAAGGTAAGGTAGCTGTGAGAAAGTTTCATGAAAAACAGAAGCCTGCCAAAATTGATAAAAAGCAGCAACTTGAAAAATTACGTGCGGAGTATTTGAAAAAGAAACAAGAACAAACAGATAAATAATAGGAATGAAAACATAGGAAGATACTCCCTATGTTTTTCTTATTCGAAGTTGAAAATAAGACTAACTCAAATTTGAGTTAATCTCAATACGGCGTAATTGGACCATAGATAGTAGTCCTAAGATCGGTCCAATGCTTAGAAACGCAAATACCCATTCCCAGCCAACGATTGACTGGACAAAAGGCAGTGCTTGGATGGTAATAATCGTAATCGCAAAACCAATACACATTTGAAAGGTTAATGCTGTTCCTACATAATCGACATTGGCAAACTCTGATACAGCTGCGGAAAACTGAGCAGAGTCAGCGATGACAAACATTCCCCAAATAAAAGCAACCCCAAACGTTAACCAAATCATTTTTCCAAATGTAAGACCAATTAGAATAGCGCATAAACTACTGCCAGCTAATGATATGATTGTAAGTCGCGCGCGACCTATTTTATCAGCAACATAACCTCCAACCACCGAACCGATGGCTCCAGCCACCCCGATTGTTAGAAATGAAGCTAAGGCACTGAACCAAAGAGTAGCTTCTGGCGAATAAGCAAGAAAGCTAGCGGTTAGAAATGCAGGTAACCACGTCCACATCGCATATAGCTCCCACATATGTCCGAAGTATCCGTAATTGGCTAGCATGACTGGTCTATTAGCAATAACTTTCTTAAGTAAGTGAAAAGAAAAAACAGTGGGCTTCACTATAGTAGGGGCGTCGGTAACAAAAAGGTACATGATAAGTGACGCAAAAAGTGCTAGAAATGAAGTTACAATAATTATGAATTGCCAGCTAACAGCAGTTAGAAAAACGACAACGAAATGTGGCAATGCTGAGCCTAGTGTAAGGGCTGCGATTAAAATGCCAATCGCTAAGCCACGGTTTTTCGGAAACCATTGGGCAAGAATTTTTACTGCTATAGGATACACAAAGGCGAGGGTGACGCCTGTTAAAAACCGCAGCGAAATTCCGACGAAAGCTGTTTCGGCAACCAAGATCAGACTGTTGATGATAGCTCCTAGTAAGGCAGCGATAGCGAAAATTTTCCTAGCATTATAGCGATCGGCCATACCAAAATAAGAACTGAAAAGCGCACCAATAATGAACCCAAGCGGTACTGAAGAAGAAATAAATGCTTCTGTCATACCATTTAAATTCCAGATGAGTTTGAGTTCAGGGATAATGACTGATGCGCTAAACCAAAGGGAAAGGGCAAATAATTGACTGATAGCAATGAGGACTAAAGCAGTCCAACGTGTTTGTTTCACGGTAATTCACCTCTATAGCCCATCATAACAAAATGTCGATACAAATGTCTTTATTCTATGTTTTTTAAAGTGCTAAAGTTTTTACGACATAGTATATCTAAATTAATTGTAACCTTTTTATTCTAATTGACGACTAACGCTCCAGTTGGAGCGTTTTTTTATTTGTTAGACATGGAAAAAATTAGTATACTATTTAAAGGAAAGAGGTGTTTGACGTTTTGAAGTTGGCAACCGAACAAGATGTTATTAGATTAATAGAGGAAGACGAATGGATGATGGAACTCTTACGTGTAGTAAATGAGTTAAATTTGCCGGATTGGTGGATCAGCGCGGGTTTTATTAGGTCAAAAATTTGGGATACATTACACGGGTTTACGGAAAGAACTCCTCTACCTGATATTGATGTCATCTATTTTGATACGAGTAATCTAGATGAGCAGGTGGAAAAACAATTTGAGGCTAAACTAGATAATATTCTACCGGGAGTCGGTTGGTCAGTGAAAAATCAAGCAAGAATGCACAAGATTAATCAATTACCACCGTATCAATCGGCTGTTGATGGAATTGCTCACTTTCCTGAAACTGTAACTGCTTTAGGAGTAGCGTTGAATTCAGATAATCAAGTTGTTTTTACTGCTCCATACGGGATTAAAGACGTCGTTTCCTTGAACGTTAAGCCATCGCCTCCATTTCAACAAGATTTGCTTGAAGTCTATCAACAAAGAGTGACACAAAAAAAGTGGTCATCTACTTGGCCAAAATTACAGATACATAATCTAAAAGAGTGTTAGGAAGTGGTACCGTGGTTCATAAGCTTTTGAAGGAATTGTTTAGTTGGGGAAAAACGATTGTTTTTTCATTGGCAATATTTATAGTGATAAGTATTTTTGTTTTTCAACCTTATACGGTAAATGGTAGCTCGATGGAGCCAACGTTTATTGGAACTGATCCATATGATGAAGAGCAAAAGGGAGACCGCGTATTTGTTTCGAAAAGCTCCTATAAGTTATTTGGCGAGCCAAAAGCGGGTGATATTATCGTTATTGACAGTCGTACCTATAAGCCACGAACTCTAGTTGATGAGCTAAAAGAGCATCCGTTAGTAGCTATCTTTAAAGAATCTCCGGATAATTATAAGTGGATTAAGCGAGTCATTGGCGAACCAGGGGATCGTCTAGAGTTAAAGCAAGGAACCTTGTACCGTAATGGAGAAGAGCTAAACGAGGATTATATATTTGAAGGTATGGATGGTTCATTCGAAGCAATTACAGTTCCTGAAGACCATGTATTTGTCTTAGGAGATAACCGTAATCATAGTGGTGATAGCCGAATGATTGGCACAATTCCATATGAGAATATTGTCGGGAAGGTAATGGTTCGTTATTTTCCATTCAATAAATTAAATCTATTTTAACGGAGGGATTGAGATGGATCCAAGATATCCAATTGGGAAGCTACAAATCAATGACGAAATTACAAAGGAAGATATAGTTAGGTGGATTAGTGAATTAGAAGCAACACCTGAATTACTTCGCAAAGCTGTGGAAGGACTAACAGTAGAACAATTGGCAACACCATATCGGCCTGAAGGGTGGAGGGTAGATCAGGTGGTTCATCATCTCGCCGATTCGCATCTTAATGCGTATATAAGGGTTAAGCTTGCCCTGACAGAAGAAAATCCATTGGTAAAAGTATATGATGAAGTTTTGTGGGCACAATTACCTGATAATCAATTACCAATTGAAGTGTCGTTACAATTGCTATTAGCGACTCACGCACGCTTGGTAACTTTACTAAACTCTCTTCAAGATGAGGATTTTAAGCGAACAATTAACCATCCAGACAACGGAATAGTATCTGTTGAACAGTTGATTGCTACATATGCATGGCATGGAAAACATCATATCGCCCATATCACAAGTTTGCGAGAAAAAATGGGCTGGTAATAGGAAGACGTTAGGAGAAATCCTAACGTCTTTATAGTAGGCCGGTTAACTCCTTACTTTACCTCATAAGTAAACGCATATGAGGTTTTTCGGTATTCCATCTTCTCCTCATAAAAACGATGAGCATCAATGCGTTGTAGTCCTGATGAAAGTGCGACAGATTGACAACCTAATTCACTAGCCAGTTGGTGAATATAAGAGAGCAGTTTTTCACCATAGCCTTTTGAGCGCTCGGTTTCTTTCGTTATGAGATCATAGACGTAAATATGCTTGAAATTATAAAAGTTCGCTAATTGAATAATGCCAGTTAAGGCTACTATTTGATCATTGTTATATAAGGCAAACATTCGATAGCCTTGTGGGACCATGTCACGAAGTAATTGGAAATATTCTTCTTCTGAGAGATGGGTGCGTAGTTCGTTCATGACAGGGTATGCTTCTTTCCATTGTTGTTCAGTTGTTATTTCTACTATATTCATTGCAAATTCCTCCTGAAAATGTGTTGTGATAATGATACTTTACCGTTAAACTGGACTGTATAAAAGATCCAGATTATTAGTTTTTAATGGTGTCAGATTGGAGGTCTTACATTGAATGAATTTGTAATGAATTTTCTAGACTCAGAGCCACTTTACATTCAAGTCTATCAGAAGATAAAAATAGATATTTTGGCAGGAAAGCTAAAGAGTGGTGATAAGCTTCCATCAAAGCGATCGTTAGCTAAGCACTTAGAAATTAGCATTAATACGGTTGAAGCAGCTTATCAGCAATTAATTGCTGAAGGCTATGTGGTAAGTCAGCCGAAAAGAGGAGTTTTTGTACAACAGCTTGAGTCTCAGTTACCTTTAACGAAAAGTGAAATAGTATTAAAAGAAGCAAATTCACCGAAATGGTTCATTGATTTTAGTCAAGGTATGATTGATACGGATCATTTCCCACTTAGCCAATGGCGTAAATATACAAATCTAGCTTTAGATGATCTAGCTAACTTACAGCTAGGTCACTACCAAGGTGAATTCACTTTGAGGAAAGAGATCTCGTCTTACATCTACGAAGCAAGGGGCGTAACTTGTTCGCCAGAACAAATTGTCATTGGGGCAGGAACACAATATTTATTAAAACTATTACTGATGTTGTTTGACTTGGGGACTACGGTAGCGATGGAAGATCCAGGTTTTCATAGAGCTAGAATGTCATTTGGAGAAGCTGGGATGAACGTTTTACCAGTTACAATTGATAAGGATGGCCTCAATTTTAATCAACTGTACGAAACGAGAGCAAAGTTGTTCTATTGTACACCTTCACACCAATTCCCGCTCGGAGCGATCATGCCAATTGGTGACCGGCAAAAATTACTTCAATGGGCGACTGAACAAGATAGCTTTATAATTGAAGATGACTACGACGGCGAATTTCGTTATGAGGGTAAGCCAATTCCTGCCTTACAAGGGCTTGATAAGGGGAAACGGGTCATTTATTTAGGAACCTTCTCGAAATCTCTTGTTCCAGCGATTAGGCTAAATTTTCTTGTGCTCCCTCCACAGTTACTTAAGCGATATCAAGAAAATCTTTCACATATTAAGCAACCGGTCTCGAAGATACATCAACGATCGTTAGCATTCTTTATGCAAGACGGACACTGGCAAAGACATCTTAACCGAATGAGAACGTTGTACCGTAAAAAACAAGAAACACTTCTTTTGGCGTTAGATAAGTACTTCGGCGATCGAGTCAAAATCAACGGTGAAAAATCTGGTTTACATATCGTCATAAATGTTCTTGATACGAAACTTACGGAGGTTGAATTAATCGAGCGTGCTGCAAAAGTAGGGATAAAGGTTTACCCAACGTCTATCTATTATATAAGACCAGTACCAACCTACCCACAATTATTAATTGGCTATGGTGGCGTACCACTAGAGAATATCCCAAAGGGAATTAAACTTTTAGCCGATGTCTGGTGTTAGTAAAATTGGAAGAAATTATGATAAACTACTTGGAAGATTGATATATTGGAGGAAAAAATGATGTCTGCAGTACAATTCAAAGAAAATATAGAAGAAATAATGGCGCTTTCGAAACTCCCAGAAGTTATGCTGGTTACTCCTCTAAAGGAAGGGAAATGGTCTTGTAAGGAAATTATTGGCCATATTTTTTACTGGGACAAATTTATTTTAGAAGAGATGGTATCAAAAATGGTCCAAGGTGGAGTTCTTCCAACGTTTCCCGACCATGATGTGTTTAATCTAGAAGCAATTGAGTATATAAGTAACTATGACGTAAACCAAGCCTTTGAAAAATTTAGGTTAACCAGAAAGGAACTACTTGAACAAATAGCCCTTGTACCTTCTGATGTTAGGTTTACTCTTGGCAAAGGGAAAAGACAGTTTTCAACAGATAGTTTCCTAAAGATGTTTGTTGGTCATGATCAAACCCATTTAAAGCAAATCTATGAGTTTTTAGAAGAGGAAAGGTAACCCTATTATGGAGATTTTTCTAACAAGACTACTAGATAAAGACGCTCGGAAGCTGTTTTTGTTTGAGGAGGAAAATCGTTCATTTTTTGAAACGCTGGTACCTGGTAGAGGTGACGAGTACTATAACTACGACACATTTCTTACAAGACATAATGAGTTACTAGAGGAACAAATACGAGGAGAAAGCTACTTCTATTTGATAAAGAATGAATTAGGAGAAATCTTAGGTAGAGTAAATTTCGTTGATATTGACGCTCATACAGCTCAAATAGGATACCGTGTAGGCGAACAGTTTCTTGGTAGAGGTATTGCTCAAAAAGCCGTAAAGTTGGGCTTAATCGAAGCAAGGTCACACGGAATAAAAACGATTTACGCTAAGACGACCAGTAATAACATTGGTTCGCAAAAGGTCTTAGAAAGAAATAACTTCAGGCTAGTGAACGAAGATCAGGAAGAGATTGAGTTTCTTGGCCAAACTGTAAGATTTATTCATTTTGCTTGGCATCAGTAGTAAAAAAGCAGTACCGTTAGACGTGGTATAACTCGTTCGGTTTTGAGTTCGAAAAACATTTTTAGCAGTTTAATTTAAAGTAGTTTTAATATTACTATTTACAGTCAAATAGCATTATAAAAAGCGAGGGTATTGTTAAATTCCTTTGCTTTTTTCTATACAATTAAATGATTAATTCGATAGTTTTTAAGGTTTGTTGGAATTTTATGTTAATATATAAGGGAGTAAGGAATATTAACTTTGTGAATAGATGCACTTAAAGTAACGAAGCAGGATAGTTTAGGAAAGAGGTGAAACGTGATGGCAGATAACGAAAAGAGAAGTGCGAGAAAAGTATTAAAAAACATTGTGGTATCAATATTGTTATTATTTTTAATATTTACTTATTTTCAGCAAAAACAAGAAATAAATCGATTAGAGAACACTCTATCGGCAGCAGAATTTCGTCTAACGAATTTTTATAGTTTCTATCCTATAATACATGGATTTCAGTTAGTAAAAGAAGAACCAACAAAAGAACGATTTGAATTGTTACACGCTTCACTACAAAATCAACATCAATTTATTCAAGTTTATTAGAACTAAATAGACATGACTTAACAGATGAACAATGGTCGTTATATACTGAGAGTCAATTTAATGGACAACAGGCAACTGTTTATATATTAGGTATGGCAAATAGAGTTAACGAACTATCAGCAAATGATTGGGATGCAATAGAAGAGATAGAAAAAGCTTGGCTTACTTTTGCAAATAGAATTGAACAATATCAATTAATCCATTTAGGGAATGTTAATACAAAAGATTTAGCCTATTTTTACATTGAATTACGAAAGCAGTTATATGATATTAAAAATTAAATAGTTATAAGAATATTTGTGTTGAAATTAAACTTACGAGAGCGATGGGCTGAGGTCTTTGTTGTGGTTTATTAGGTTGCTTTTATTAAGGTTTTATGATTTTTAGAAAGAAATATTATTACGTGTGAGGTATAAATATGAACTTAAAACACCAGTTAGAAGAAATAAGGAATCAAAGTGGTGTGTATCAGCCTACTGATGATTTAATTGAGTTGATGCTCAACAATATAGGAACAAATGATTCTGAGTTAAGAGATAAGCTGATTTACTCTACTTTTTCAAAATGGGTGCAAGAAAATAGTATAAATAGTAAACAGGCTTACTACATATTGGATAGGTGTCTTAGTACCAGCCATTTATTTTTCTGTATTGGGGAGGAAAACAATGACTCGGTATTTAAAAGGTCATTTTCGTCCCTATTAATTGCTTGTTTAATGAATAAAGACCATGAAGCTATGCTTTTAACCGAAAAACAGTTTGCAAATGTTTTTGACAAGAGTGTAGTATATTTAAATTCAGAAAAAGACACAAGAGGTTTTGTAGATGAAAAAGGCTGGGCTCATGCAATAGCTCATGGAGCTGATTTATTGGATGCGTGTGTAAAACACCCAATGTATAGTTCTGAGTTCCATAAGATTACACTTGAAACCATTAGTTCCTGTTTATTTCATGGAGTTATATTTATTGATGATGAAGATGAGAGGTTGGTCTCTGTTATCAACACACTTATAGACAAAGGTATTGAAGATGAGATGTTGGAGAGATGGATAGATAACATCTCAAAGAAACTAAAAGAAATTCATAACGTAGAAGAGTATTCATTAAAGTTTTATAGAACCAAAACAAACATAATGAATTTCTATAAAACACTCTATTTTAGTTTGCCAAGCGAGAAACATTACTTAAGGAATAGAATAGAAGAGAACATACAGTCGTGGAAAAATAGTTGAATTAAGCTCACTTTACCATTGTATTAAAGAAGTTCTTTATTGTGAAGTTATGTACTTAAACAAACGGAAGCTTAGTGGAAGAGAAAAAATAACGGGGTGGAAATAAGTTGAATAATAGAACTAGTGGCTTATTACTTATAGGTTTGTCATTGTTAACAGCGGTCATAGCTTACGGATTTGACCAACTATCAAACGCAGTAAAGAAATCTGCTGGATTTATTAAGGCAGGAGGCTCCCTAAATTCAACTAATCCTTCTGTACCAACAGTATCCATTTTCCTAATAGCAATTTCGATTATTATTGGAATTATTATATTTATGGATAAAAAGAAATCTTAACCTATTCAATTAACGAGTGCGTATATGCAATAAGTGAATTAATTACCTTATCTAAATTTATCTGATAACAACAGAATAACAATAAAAAGTAATTTAGTTGGAGGGGATAATCATTAAACGATTAATCATTGTTTCTATTGTTCTATCGCTCTTGCTTTCAGGATGTTATTTTAATGTCGAAGAAACAGACACAAAACCATCAGTATATAGTGGGAGAACATTAGACATTGGAATTATTGGAGAATTACCAAATCAGAGTTTTGACAGGGTTACATTCCATAAGATTAAACCTGCTTCGTTAGAACTTGAAGAATTTGATGCCTACTTTATTACCCGTGATTACTTCAGTGAGGTTTCCCAAGAAAAGTGGGCTCCTGTATTTTCTTCTATCGGCGTTCCTGTATTTTTTATTGACTCGGATATTCAGGATTTCGTTTATCGAAAAGAAAATTATTCTTATGCAGACTTAGAACGTTTTCCTTCATTTGAACATACCACGGGTTTCTTAGTGAAAGAGGATAATATTTTAAAGACTGGTTATGGAACGAGAACCGAAGCAGATACTTTCGAAACTGAAACACCCGCTTGGATTTACGATTTAATCTTTAAACACATTGAAGAGTATTATAACTAATACTATCTAATCAATTTAATTTCACTAAACTAGCTAATAGAGGCTCGGGTTCTTATTGCGTTAACGGATGCTTTAGTGAAAAATTTGACAGTGATGGACCTGGTGCTTTTAAACTAGGTCCATTTATTTTTATAAAAAAAATGTCTTTTTGCAATTGGTAGAAAGTGTTAAAATTTACTTATTCAAGTAAGTTGTAGGTTTGTTGAATAGAGTTTGATTAGAAATTAGGGGAGAAGATGATAAATAAAAATCTGTGTTTAATTGTTTTAATTATGTTACTCGGTGCAATATTCGGCTGTTCAGCTAATAAAGAAAAATTTGATGATGAAAATATTGTTTTTAATCTTGTAAAAATAGAAGAAACCACAGACTATAAATATTATATTATAGAAATTACAAATAAAACTGGATTTGATTTAACTCATCTTACATTTAATTTAAGTTACCCAATAAAAACTTCTAATGGTTCAAAAAGTAATCCATATTCGGTAGAAGGAAAAACTGATAGTTTTAGACCTATAAATTTAAAATCAGGCGAGACAATAAGTTTTTCAATTTTTGCACCTATTAAAGAGGTATTTTCCAATTCAAATTTACTTGATTTTGAAAACCCAAGCATTAAGTTAAAAGGTTATTATAAAAAAGGAAAAGAGGAAATTCAATTTGGTGTATCTGGTGGATTGAGCGTTTTTGTTAATTAATATTCAAAATCGTTCTTAAACACACGAGAGCTTTAGTACAGGAAGCTATCGCTGCCGTCATGGTCTAATAAAAAGGAATACTAATATTGAATTACATCTCTTGATTGGTAGATAGATTGTTAATGGAAGAAATTTCATGAAGAAATTTTTAATTTTAATCTTTTTGACTTTACTTGTCGCATGTCAAAACAACGACAAAAAATTAGTTATTCAATACCTTGAAGTTTATGAAAACGCCAATAATGAAGAAGTTAAGCACTATAAAGCAAAATCATTAGATGTAGTGATTAAATCATTGCTTTTAAATTAAAAGTACCAACAGAAATTCCAAGTACATTTAATCAATTCGAACCAGTGTTTATTACTGATTGGAACGTCACCGAAGATGGCAAAGATATAGCAATTGAATTAAGAGCAACTTCAATAGACGATGATAGCTTATTAAGTGTTTATGCAAGGGATTTCGATATGTCGATATTAAATACATTTAAGAATGGAGCAGTAAAAATTTCTCTGGATAACAAGCAAGATGTTTATTTTCAGCTACCTAATAAAAGTGAGTGGCAGTCGGGAACTGTTTCATGGGTGAAGAATAATGTTTTTTATTCAGTTGAATTTACTGGAAATGATTTAAATGCAGATGAAGTAAAACAAACACTACTTTATTTAGTGAATCAAAAGCAATAAAGGTTATTAAAGAAAGCGTTACTGGAACAGCAACAGTGACGCTTTCTTTCTAACTTTTGAGCCGGTTAGTTACATAAAAAGGAATTAAATAAACAGACTTTTTCGCTTGTTAAAAATAAAAAATTGGAAGGTGAAAAAATGAAGTATTTTTATAAATTTTTTATATCTAGCATAATTATGTTTTTGCTTTTTCTTACAGCTTGTAGCACATCTCCTGTTGAGAGTTCATTAGCTGGAAAAATAAATCCTATAAATGACTTCGACATTAAGAATTACGAACAATATGCTGCAACACTCCAAAATGAAAATGGATATTCAGAAAAAGAAGCCAGTAAGTATGCATTTGAAGTGGAACTACTGAAAGTAGCTTTAATAAATCATGCAATGGAATTAGGAATAGCAATAACTGATGAAGATGCTAAGAAACAAGCAAATGAAGGAAGAGAAATGTTTGAAACTGGTAAGTTATCTAATGAAGAAAAGAAAGGTATTGAAGAAACAATTGTTGATTTAGGGATAACAGAAGAACAATTTTGGAATGAGTATGTGGTTCAAACTGGTGCAAAGATGCAGTTAATGATAGAAAGATTACAAGATTACCAAAAAAAACATTATCCTGAAATGAAATGGGATGACTTTGCCAATGAAATAGTAGAAAATTTTATAATAAAAGAGACTGAAAAGATAAATAAATTTAAGGAACTAATAAGTCTAGACTAATTGCTTCTTTAAACTAACGACTTGTGGTACTAACTGGCAGTAATCATTGAAGAATGAGTTGGATTAATATGGTGATTAGTGAAAAAAGGAGGAATATAATGAATTACTTTTTTAGTTTTATTTTATCTATTGTTCTTACTTCTCTATCGTATTTTTTAGGGGGACAGTTAATTAGGAATGATATAGCTCTTTGGCAATCCCTTGTAATCGGAGCTTCAGTAGTTACTTTGGGTGCACTTACTGAATATTTAGGTGCACCTATTTGGTTAATTGTGTTAATACCGTTTCCAGTTGGGATGCTGTTACTTTATCTATACTTAAATAAACTGCTTCATATATGGTTTCTTACATACATAACAGTATTAGCTTTGTATTCCGTTATTCACGTTGTAATGAGTTATTTTTTTCAATTCCATTCTTTAATTCCAGCTTGGAAATTATCATCATAATTACAGATATAATTTCTTATTAAACAAACGCGTTAGTGGAACAGCAGTTATCGCGACAGCCTGTCTCATTTTATTAAAGTAACTGGCTGTTAGCTTTAACATGAAGGGAATATATAAGCTGTAGAGAATTAATCTTGTATACTCGAAGTTTATTTTTGGAGGTAGCTTTATGAACCCTATATTAAATAAAATTGGTACAATTTTTATTCCTGTAAGTAATGTTGAAGAAGCTCGTGATTGGTATTGTGACATACTAGGGTTAATAGCAGAAGGTGAGATACTATATGGTCATTTATATATTGTACCAATGAATGGGACAGGTATTGTATTAGATAGCAAGATTTATTCAGAAGATAATACTTTTAAAACTCCACTTTTTCATTTTAACACTAACGATATTGAGCAAGCATATGAGTAATTGAGAAGTAAGAATGTCGAATTAACAACAGAAATTGAGCATAACCATTGGTTTAATTTCAAAGACCCTTATGGAAACCATTTGATGGTGTGCAGGTGTTAACCTAATATTATTTACGTGGGCGTTACTGGAACAGCAACAATGACGCTTTCTTTAACACTATTAAGCAAGTTAGCCGAATATGGAGTTTTGTTTTTTGTGGTAGAATAATCCGGTTTCAATAATACATTTAGCTATGAGGAGAAATTACCTTGGAATTTAAACTAGTAGCAAAAAATGATTTAATTAAATGTACGGAAACATTTATTGAAGTATTCAATGATGAGCCTTGGAATGATGAATGGACATTTACAAAGGCTAAAAAATATTTACTGAGTTTTTATCAGACACCTGGATTTTTAGGCGTTTTAGCGGTAGAAAACGATGAAATTCTCGGCTTTATTTTTGGTGTAAATAGAGTATGGTGGAGCGGAGATGAGTTTTTTATTAATGAAATGTGTGTAAAAACACAAAGTCAAAATAAGGGTATTGGAAGAGCGATGTTAAATTATTTAATAAAAGAGCTTCATAGCAGTAATATAAGTAACATTATACTTCTCACAGATAGAGGTATACCTGCCGAAGAATTTTATAAGAAAAATGGTTTTGAAGAAATAGAAAGAGTCATCTTCTTGCATAAGAACATCAAACTATCTTGAGTGGAGAGTGTTGAAAATGAAATTTATAGTTTATGATAATGGACATGAGTTTGAGAGAAAGATAGAGTCGTTTTTATTGGAGAAGGAAGATATATTCAGTCTTTTTTACGGTGTACTGCAAGCGATTAAAGCTGGTAATTATGAAAATCCATTTATGGCGACAATTGAGGAAGACGGAAATGTATTAGCCTTTTTCCAAATGACACCCCCGCATCCGTTAAATCTTATTTTTGTCGATGAAAACAGTTTAGATGAAATAATAGATTTCTTCATAAAAAATATGGTCGAAATTGAAATTGACTTTTGTTCTATAATCAGTTTGAAAGAGTGGGCATACAAAGTCGCGAAGAAGTGGGAAATTAAAACCGGTAAGGCTCATAAACTGCTTATGGATCAGGGATTGTATCGTTTAAATAAGGTCAATGAAACGCTTGAACATAGTCCAGGTTCTTGGCGTTATGCGGAAGAAAATGATTCTCTACTTATCGAGAAGTGGTTTAACTCATTCGAAAATGATGTCGGACTGCCGATTTCTCCGATCGAACAAGTGAAAAAACGTGTTGCAATGTTTCTTCAGGAACAAGAGGTTTTTATTTGGGAGGATAAAGGAAAGATCGTATCTATGATGAAGAAGTCACGTCCTACAAAGAACGGTGTAACCGTTAGTTTGGTTTATACCCCAAAGGAAGAACGTAAAAAAGGATATGCTCGGACGCTTGTTAAGGCGGTTTCAAGAGAACTACTTAAAGACTTCAACTTTTGCGTCCTGTATACAGATATGATGAATCCGACATCAAATAAGATCTATAGGGAAATTGGCTATGAAAGGATTGCAGACTCTGTTCATCTCGTTTTTGATAAAGTCGAATAATTCTGTTTCAATAACTAATCTATATTAAATCGGATCTTCAATATTGGTTAATGAAAGTTATTTTAGTTTTAATGGGTTCTTTGTTAATTATTTTTGGATTTTTTCTTCTTAATCATTTAATTAAAGAGTAAAAGTTAGGAAATCTGTTATTGAACAAACGGATGCGAATAGCAGAACAAAAAGATAAAGATTAGTGATATTGAGGTTTTTAATGAAGGAGTGCATACATGATGGAAAGCAATATTCTTGATGTATTGCATAAAACGGGTTGTGAAGGAGAGAGAAAGAATGTTTCCTAGACTAGAGACAGAAAGATTGGTACTAAGAGAAATATCAAAGGATGACGCAGAAGGTATTTTTGCCTGTTTTTCAAATAAAAATGTAACACAGTATTATGGGCAAGATACATTAGAAAATATGGAACAAGCAGAAGCATTTGTTGATTTCTTTGCAAATAGTTACAAGGAGAACAGAGGAATACGTTGGGGAATAGAAATAAAAGGAGCGCAAGGAATAATAGGCACTATTGGATTTAATGCGTGGTCCCCTAAACATAAACGAGCAGAGATTGGATATGAGATACATCCTAATCAATGGAGAAAGGGATATACACTCGAAGCGTTAACAAAAGTAATTGAATACGGATTTGGTGAATTCGGTCTAACTAGAATAGGTGCAGTTGTCTTTACAGAGAATGAGGCTTCTAATAAGCTGTTAGATAAAGTCGGATTTCTAAAAGAAGGTGTTCTGAGGGATTATATGTACCAAAACGGAGAGGCATATGATACATATGTGTATTCATTACTTAAATATAATAGATAATGTGATTCAGCTGCGGGGGCAGGTTAGTTTAAGACAATTAAACAATATTACAAACCACTTGGGACATTCCCAAGTGGTTTGATTAATTTCTAAGAGCAGAATTGAACTATTGCATAATCCGATATTTGAGCAGTAGTTCCATTTCCACCATCAGACGGTGGTGGTACTGCTTTCCTTATTAAATTTTTGTTAAGGTAGGGGTACGCAAAGTAAGAGGAATGCCAATCTTATGACAAACGGTCATGTAGTGCATCAAAGTAAGCAGCACAACCCCTGTATTCATGCCGATGATAATACCGTGCATTTGTAGACTAGGGTTTGATCCTAAGAAGTACATAAGTAAAAAGGAAATGAAAGTAGACCAAACAGCATGGAGTAAAGCATCTTTCACCATTCCCAATCCAATTAAGTACGCTTGAAGTGGGATCACAAAAAAGTGAAATAAAAAGTATGGGACTAATAGCTGTAAATAAACGACCGCAGGAGAATTTTTGAAAAACAAACCTGTCAGTGGCTCTGCAAAGAAGTAAAAGATTAATACGGATGGCAATCCGTAACCAAGTGTTAACTTCATGACTTGGATGAGTAATTGTTGTAGTTTTTGATAGTCTTGTTTCGCGTAAGCTTCGGCAACGGTTGGTATTAAAACAATTAATAACGAATGAGCAATGAATGCTGGGAAAAAGCCAATGGAAAAAGCTACACCTGCTAATTTTCCAAATTGAGCAGTTGCCATTGCTTCTGTTAGGCCTGCATTTACTAAGGCATATTTTATGAGAAAAGGTTTTACTGCAAAAGTCACCGAATGGAAAATCCTAACGCCTGTCATAGGAAGAGACACTGACATAAGCCCTTTTCGAACAGTAGCTCCATCAAGTGAGGCATGATCGTGTAATCTCTCTGATCTTAGTTGGATAAAAAACATCGTTGCCATGTAAGCAAACACAACGAATTCACTGGCAATGAGTGTACAGAGAGCCACTAGTAAAGCTACTTCATGTTCAAATTGAAATAGTTGATAGACGATAACTAGTAACAATAACTGAAGGGCACGTCGTAAAAAGTTTGAGATGGCAATCTTACCCATCTGTTGAGAGCCCATAAAGTAGCCTCGAAAGACTGATGAAAATGAAATGATTGGTATGAGAATGTAGACAAGTAATTTTACATATGGATGATATTGATCAAATACAGGGATTTGTGGGACGACGATTAATGAGATTACTAGGAATAAGAGGGCGATGACTGTTGCAATTCCAATGGCTTGAAATAACATACTTCGATGGTACCGTTTGTCTTTTTCAGCAACGAATTTTGAAATGGAGATTGGAAGTTCCATACTTGCTAATACAGCAATTAACATAATCGTTGGAAGGATAGACATGTATAACCCTAAGCCAGTTTCGCCAAGTTCCCTTGCCAAAACAATATTTATAACCAATTCGAGGCTTTCCCCGATAAAAGCCGCAATTGCTAACAAAATGACACCGCGATAAAATAATTTCATCTCCTATTATCCCCTTACAATATACAAAAGTTACTTATATATATGAGACAAGTTGTTACTATATGAGTAAAATCGTTTGAGGGTGGGATAATCTGTAAAAAACATGATCCTATATGGTAAAATGAAAGTAAAAGTAAGCAGTAGAAAGGATGATTTTTTGACTAAACGTTTATTCATTATTGGTACAGTTATTTTAAGTATAGTGCTTGTGTTGTCATTCTCTATGTTCGCTGATAACCTTGCTATTAATACAAATAAGCTCACAACCAAAGAGACTACGCAACTGACAATTGGATCGTTAAAGGGTGAGTATCACGTTGACACGATTTACTTAGCGGAGGCCCTATCAGTAGGTGGAGATATCCCTTATGAAATTACTATAGGAGAAGGAACACTTTCTTTGCGTGTTCAATTTGATGGTGAGCTAATTTCTGAAGAAGAAGTCAGGAATACATCTGTAGGTTTACTTAAAATTCATGGTGAAGCAGGAAACTACGAAGTAAGCATACTTACAGAAAAAGCAAAGGATATTAAGCTAACCCTTAGGAAAGAGGTTATTAAAGATCGGGACTGGTCTGAGTTTACTCTTTTTGATTGGGGCAGAAAAGAGATAAGACTATCTGATGTGGAATATCAGCAATACCTTAATTGGGTTAATGAGAACGAAATATTTGCTGCAGATGTAAGCTTGGTTGGTAATGACTTGTTGGAGGTAAGATTTTTCGAATTAGAGGAGTATTCAGATATTCTTGATTTTACCGAAGAAATACTATCGATTGAGCTCCAGGATCTACTTACTCTTAATGCCGAGGTAGCAGATTTACATCTACGTGAAGCGTATAAAGCTTCTACCTATTATCAAAATCAACAGGAACCTACGATCCAATTCTTTGATTTAGAAGGAGATCTCATCGTTGAATACAACACTTCCTCTGAGCAACGAAGAATTGAAAAAGAACAAGAAGAGGAAAGAAACCGTGTTAATTTAGGAACCTTTCGTATGCGAGAACCAATCGATATTAATGGCGATGTAATTACGATTACAGGTGGAACGACAGTAGCTAGAAGACTAGAAAATGAGCTATACTCTCCAAATATTGTTGTAAGGTTAGGTATCCAATTTGAAAATATACGTGATGTAGGAACATTTGCCTCGGCAAAACTCTTTTCAATAAAAGACTCATGGGGTCAAGAGTTGGAAATTTACCCCTTTGAGGAAAATCTAGGCGAAATCGTAAAAGCCGGGGAAGAAACACATGGTCCAGTTTACTTTGTAGCCAGTGGTAAGGGACCTTATGAAGTAACGTACACAACGACTAAAGCGAAAGTTACTTGGGTTGTTTCCGACCGGGAGTTGGGGATTTATTAGATTTACTAGGAAAGAGCACGATTCGTTTAGAGGATCGTGCTTTTTATCATAAATATTTATAAAAAATACATTTATTGGGAAAAATCTCCCGTAGGAGGTGTGATAATGCCAAATTATCTAGAGTCAATAATGGCTGCGGTAAAAACAATCATTGATGATGAACAACAACCGACGTTAAACATTCTCGAAGCCGGACATTGTTGGTTGTACTACGGGGTGCTTCGTGAAGCAGTTGCCTTTGAGCAGGCAGGTATGAATACAACTGACGATGATGAATTGAAAGGGATTTTAAAAGACGCTGAAAAGATGTGTCTAGCACAGGCACAGGAACTGGAAGACTTCATGAGAAAAGAAGGTGTGCCGTTGCCACCAGTGTCGGAGTTTAAACCGATGAGTAACTCTAGCGAAATTCCACCCGGTGTGAAGTTAACGGATGATGAAATCTCAAACGGGGTAGCTATGAAAATGATTGCTCTTTCAAATGCCGCATCAATGGCAGCTTCACAATGTGTAAGAACTGATTTAGGTACATTGTGGGTAAAAGATTTAAATGAAGCTCTAGCATATGGAATGACACTAAAAACGAAAATGAGAAAAAGAGGGTGGGCGAAAATTCCACCAAGTTATTCCCCACCTGGTGTATGAGAAAAAATGACGGACTCTAACTTACGAAAGAGTCGTCTTTTTTTATTCCATTTATTGTCACAATATGATACGATTTTTTGAAATGAAGGGTGATGTTGATAATTCTGAAACTATGAAGTTGGTAAAATCGTCTAACGTTCATAAAATGATAATTTGATAAAGGGGAACTTTCTAGATGAAAAAATGGCTAATCATTCTTGTTGCTTTGTATTTAATTTGTACTCTCTTTTTCCCAACGAACTTGATAGGGGATTTCCTCCATATAAAGCCACATCATTTGGAGCATAAGATTGCAGTTTTCTTTTCAATCAACTTTCTAATCTGGGCCCTTTGTTTATTTATTATTATTACGTACCGCACGTGGAAAAGAAAGGCGATATGAAATTGCTCGGATGTTTCTTTCGGATGGGCAGTAATGTTAAGTAGCGCATTAAGAAAAGCAAAGACCAGATTGGAGTAAATGGTGAAACTTTCCTAATCAAACCACGTAAATATAGTTGAAAAAATTTTCAATTGGTGGAGGGATGACTATGAAAGAACGAGGCTGTATTAAATGTGGGGGAACAGAAGCGGCGACTAAAGAGATTGCGACTACTGGTACAGGGTTATCAAAAATGTTTGATATTCAACATAATAAATTCTTAGTGGTTTATTGCAAAAAATGTGGTTACTCAGAGTTCTATAATAAACAAACATCGACAGCATCTAATGTAATTGATTTCTTTTTTGGAGGATAATGATGTTAAGAAGAATGTTTAAACATGGTGAAGAGACGATTGATCAGTTACAGGTAGATGATAATATCACATATATCGTTATACATTTCACACCTAGACAGGATTATCTTTATGTTAGTGAAGAACAATTCGAAGAAGATGATGCAGGCAATCTACATATTTCCGATAGTATCGATGACTATTATTTAATTAGTGGTAATTTTGTCTACTTGGAATTAGAGGTAAAGAGAAATCTAGCAGAAACCTTACTTGAGGTTAAAAAGAGATATCAAGTAACCAACCCGACGTTAATAGAGATAAGCTAAAGGAGAAAAAATGGAAACAGAATTAATAAATATATATGACGAGAAAAGAAACCATCTTGGAGTTGCTACTCGTGAAGAGGTTCATAAAGAAGGTTATTGGCACGAAACATTTCATTGCTGGTTAATAAAGAAGGAGTTAGATACTAACTATATCTATTTCCAACTGCGTAGTAGCGACAAAAAAGATTATCCAAATCTTTTGGATATTACTGCTGCTGGCCATTTGTTAGCAAACGAAACTGTAGTAGATGGGATTCGAGAAGTGAAGGAAGAGCTTGGGATTGACGTACCTTTTGACAAGCTAGTACCATTGGGCATCCTAAAATATTGTCAAACCAAGCCTGGTTTTATTGACAAGGAATTGGCTAATGTGTTTTTGTTTCACTATGAAAATGGGTTTTCGGAATTTGAGTTACAGGAAGAAGAGGTAACGGGCATTTTTAGAGCGGTATTTGATGATTTTTATCAATTTTGTTTTAATGACCTACAGGAAATGATAATTGAAGGTTATGTGAACCACGATAAACAAAATGTGATAAAAAAAGCAGTAGGTAAAAGGGACTTCGTTCCTCATGAGAAAGAATTTTATGAGGATGTAGCTAGGATGATTAACAAGTTTTTATAAGCGAGGGAATGTCTTTAGTTTAGACATTTCTTTTTTTTATTTATTTTTGAGAAAAATTGTAACTTTTTTTCCTTAAAGACGTCACACCGTATAAGAGAGTATATTTTATACATAGAAAGGTAGATTAAGACGTGGATACAATTGCAATTATTGTGGTTATTAACATAGGAGTTTTAGGATTTGTCATATGGACCATTTCAAATATGAACGACAAGCTAGATCTGTTGCTAAGAATTCAATTAAAGAAACATGATGTACGCTTTTTAGATGAGGACATGGAGGCGGAAGTTGAAAAATACCGCGATAAAGGGTTTATAAAATAAAAAACATAAAAAATAATTTTAAATAGTAGGTTTAACTATAGAATTCTTTGGGTAAGAGTATATAGTTATCAAAATTTTTTGTTGTTTTACATATATTTCAATATTTGAGGCAGAATAATAGAATAAGAGATAACTGTTAAGTGAGGAACGAGCATGAAAGTAGAAAAAGGAAAGTTAAGGTTTTTCGGGATTGTCCTAGTTCTTTTAGCAGCAGTTTTTTGGGGTGTTAGTGGTACAGTTGCTCAGTATTTATTTCAAGAGCATGGTGTTGGTGTTTCTTGGCTTGTTGTCATACGTTTATTAGTTTCAGGTCTACTCATTTTATTGATAACTATGATAAAACGAGAAAACAACATCTGGGCAATTTGGAAAGACCATTGGTTTGGCTTAATTCTTTTTGGTACATTGGGTTTATTAGCTGTTCAATATACATATTTTGCTGCAATTGAAGCTTCTAACGCAGCAACCGCGACCCTTTTACAGTACTTAGCACCAGCAATGATTGTTCTTTATGTAGCTTTAAAGATGAAAAGCCTACCATCTAGAACACAGTTTATGGCGATTGGATTCGCTTTAGTCGGAACGTTTTTATTAGTGACTCATGGAAACTTCCGTGAGCTGTCTATTACTGGTTGGGCCTTGTTTTGGGGTATCGCTTCTGCATTAGCTCTAGCCTTTTACACGCTTCAACCGATCCAATTATTAAAAAAATATGGTTCGTTTGTTGTAGTAGGATGGGGGATGATTATTGGTGGTATCGGAATGAGTTTTCTTCACCCACCTTGGCGTGTGGAGGGAAACATTTCTGTTTCATCAATAACCGCGATTAGCTTCGTCATCGTTTTTGGTACATTACTTGCGTTTTTATGCTATTTAGAAAGCTTAAAATATTTAAAGGCGACCGAGGCGAGTTTGTTAGCCTGTACAGAACCATTGTCGGCAGCACTTCTTGCTGTGTTATGGTTAAATGTCCCTTTTGGTTTTTCGGAATGGCTAGGAGCTTTTTGCATAATTGCTACAATTGTGATCTTGTCTAGAATAAAAGATAAAAGGGAAGTTCCATTTATAAAGAAGGAGAGGTTAAGGGCATGAATACATATCCAAATCAATTTTTTGATAGGTTAATGCAAGATTATGACTCTCGTTTAAATCATTCAGGTATTGAAGGAGAACGATTAGCGACAAGATTAGCAAAGCTAGCTGAAATTGGCTTGACAGACGAAAATGGGTCTAGCAGAATGGGTTTTTCAAAGGAAGAGCGACAAGCAAAAGAGTTAGTGAAATCGTGGATGAAGGATGCTGGATTAGTTGTTCGGGAGGATGGAGCAGGCAATGTATTTGGTAGATTGGATGGTAAGGACGGGAATGCACATGTCATCCTCTCAGGATCACATGTAGATTCTGTTCCAAATGGCGGACATTTCGATGGCCCGTTGGGTGTTCTAGCCGCAATAGAAGTGGCAGAAGCATGGAAACAAGCTAACTACCAACCAAATAAATCGTATGAGGTTGTTATCTTTACCGATGAAGAGGGTTCACGCTTTAGTGGGGGCTTTAGCGGAAGCGCTGCGATGGTTGGGGACGTAAATCAAGATGAGCAGTTGAAGCTAATCGATTTACATGGTCATTCATTTCAAGAAGTTATTAAAGCTGACGGGCTGACTGTAGATGGCTATTTCAGAGCAAAGCGTGACATGAAAGAAGTGGCTGCCTTTGTTGAAGTTCACATTGAGCAAGGCAAACAGCTTGAGAAACGAAATCTTCCAGTCGGGGTTGTGACTGGGATTGCTGGACCTTGTTGGCTTGAGTTAACGTTTCTAGGGGAAGCGGGTCATGCCGGAAATACTCCAATGAATGATCGGAAAGATGCATTAATAGCTGCGAGTATGTTTATACATGAATTAGAAAGGTTCCCAAGGGAAGTAAGTCCAACAGCTGTTGCAACTGTAGGAAGATTAAATGTTCACCCTAACGGCATTAATGTCATACCTGGCAAGGTTACATTGTCTGTTGATATTCGTGATATACATAAACAAACGAGAGATTTGTTGGTTGAAGAAGTGATAAAAATGGCCCAAGAAGTTGCTGAGCATAGAAATGTTAAGCTTGAGGTAGCAGAAACTATTCGAATTGCACCTGTTCCAATTTCCTTACAAATGCAAGGCAAAGTTATGAAGGCCGTAGAGGATCAAGAGGTTGAGGCATTCTTATTGCCAAGTGGGGCCGGACATGATGCGATGGTCATCGGAACTCATACTCCTGCAGCGATGTTATTTGTTAGAAGTCAAAATGGGATTAGCCATAATCCCAAAGAATGGTCATCATTAAATGATTGTGTGATGGCAGCTCATGTATTAAAAGGGATTATAGAAGACCTTACCCAATAAGGTAAAAAACCGTTTCTAGTAGTGAAACGGTTTTTTACTTATGGTAAACAATAGGTAATAGAGGTGACTTGTCATGAGAAAAAGATATTTAGCTGGATGGGAAATATACTTAGAAGACAAAGAAGAAAGCATTGATTATTTTAAAACACATGGTGTAACTGAAGAAGCCTTTCAGCTGTTTAAGCAATTGCAGGCAGGAATTGAACTAGAGATTGAGGGAAACCAGATTGTTAGGGCCGTAGAACACCAACAGGAACACCAGAAAGTAAAATGGGAAAATGAAGAATTACCCCTAGAAGAGTGGGAAGACCATCCTGTATTTTTTTTGAAAAAGGATGTAAATGGCAATCATCGTATTGGGGGAAAAAAACCAAAGGAATTACAATTGCCAAAACATGCAGAAGTGATGACGAAATTCCAATACATTGGTAGTTTAGGCGGGGAAGATCGTGCTTTTCAGTGGATGAACATGGAACAGTTCCATATCGTCTTTCCTTTGTTTGAATGTAATTACGGAGTCTTTTTTGATTATAGTAATCCGTTAGAACCTAAGGTTATTGAACCGACGACCTTTACAGATGACTGGGAAGACAGCTTTTTACAAGAAACCCAAGTTGAGTATGAGAGAGTAAATTATCGTGTAACAGATGAACTCAACGATCTGCAAGAATTTGAAAGTCGTGACGTTTTGTTATGTGGAGTGCCGATGTGGTATCAGTTTCCATGTGTACCGAGATGTCCAGTAACAAATGAGCCGATGCGGTTTGTTTGTTCAATTGAGTCTGACCCTTCGATTAAAGTCATCAATGATCATGAAGTACATAATGACATTCTTATTTTTGGAGATATGGGGCATTTGATGGTGTTTTACCATCCGACCTCAAAGGTAGCATTTGTGATGATGGAACATTAGCACACAATTTTGTGTGCTTTTTTTGGAAAACACTTGTAAAAATTTTCTAATCAGTTATAATATAATTAACCAATGGTCAATTAAAGGAGAACGCGATGTCACCAAGAAAACCTGCCTCTGAAGAATTAACACGAGAAATGATCTTGAAAGAGGCGAGATTACAATTTATTGAAAAAGATTTCCAAAAGGTGTCCATGAGAAATATTGCGAAACAATTGGGCTGTAGTCATGGGGCCATTTATTACCACTTTAAAAATAAAGCTGAGTTATTTAATGGAGTAGTTGAAGAGGATTTTGCTAGACTTAATCAGTTGATTGAGAATGTGGTTGAAGGGAACGAGGATGACGAGTCAAAGTTAACTTCCATCTTTCTTCGATTTATTGAATTTGGCCTAGATCATCAAAGCCAATACGAAATTATGTTTATGACAAGAAATTCAGAAGTAGATAGTTTAAACCAACAAGCAGCTTATATGAGCTATCAGAAATTCGCCCAATCTGTTCAGACGTTATGTCGGAAGAGGCTTGCGATTAAAGATGTCTGGTCAGCGTTTATTGCTTTGCACGGTTTTGTTTCATATTACCGAGGGTACGTAACTCGGTATGAGGATGTGAAGGTAACAGCTGAAGGGCATGTGAAATTTATTGTAAAAGGATTAAAAAGTTCATAAGCTCTAAGCTACGGTTTGGAGCTACCTATATTTTTTTAACTATAATTGACCACTGGTCAAAAAAGGAGAGCGGTTGAATTATGAAGAAAGCACTAGTTTTAGGGGCGTCAGGTGGAATAGGGTATGCATTAGTTCAAGAGTTAGTTTCTCGTGGAATTGAAGTTATTGCTTTTGCGAGGGGAAAAGAGAAGTTACAAGGTCTTTATGGCAGTAGCGATAAGGTTACCATTGTTACAGGGAATGCATTAGAAGAAGAAGATGTGATGAGAGCTGCTAGCGGGGTTGATGTTATCTTTCATTCGGTAAGTTTTCCTTATCAAGATTGGGAGCATACCCATCCAAAATGTGTAGAAATTATGATTAAGGCAGCTAGAATTAACGAAGCCAAAATAGCGTTTGTTGATAACGTTTATGCATACGGTAAACAGTCTGGTTTCGTTACTGAAAGAAACGAAAAGCATCCGCATACGAAAAAGGGAAAATTACGTCTTGGGATGGAAAATACACTAAAGAATAGCGGTATTCCTACGCTAATTGTTCATATGCCTGATGTCTACGGACCGAACTGTGGAAATACGATCTTACATGAAACATTGAAAAATATTGAGGCGAACAAAACGGCTAATTTTGTTGGACCTACGAACGTAGCAAGGGAATACTTGTTTACACTAGATGGGGCAAAAGCGATGGTGGAATTGGCTTTACGTGACGAAGCTTATAATCAAAATTGGAATATACCAGCCTCTCGACCAATTACAGGTGACGAATTACTAACGATCTTTCGTGATGAGTTTGGATATACCAGATCATTACGAACAATATCGAAATCGATGATTCGTTTTATGGGGGTTTTTCAACCTTTTATGAAAGAAATGGTTGAGATGATGTATTTAACGGAGGAGCCGATTGTGTTAAGTGGAGAGAAATATGAGGCGCAGGTTGGTCTACTGCCACGAACCCCTTACCAAGATGGGTTAAAAACAACGCTGGAATGGAAAGAAAAACAAGTACTTGTTAAATAATGTATGAAAAGCTAAATCTGTAATGGTTTAGCTTTTTTCAATGAATAAAGGATTTCTAGGATAGGATGCTGAATACTACTATTGCAAACTTATAAACTGGAGTGAAAAACATGTCTAGTCCCTCATACCTACTTTATGATCCATCGATTGGTAAGCAAAAACCAGAAAGTATTATAAATCGAACAACAGCGTGTCCGTTTTGTGATCGAGATAACCTTATCGATATTCTTGATGAAAAGAGTCCATTTATTTTATTGAAAAATAAGTTTCCAACCTTACCTGATACTTATCAAACTGTTCTAATTGAAACAGACTCATGTGAAGAAGAGTTTTCAAGCTATAACAAAGAACATTTACACAATCTAATAGATTTTGCCTTTAGAAATTGGTTAGAGATGAGTAAATCGCAAGAGTATAAATCTGTACTACTCTTTAAAAATCATGGGCCTTTGTCTGGTGGCTCCATTCACCATGCCCATATGCAAATTGTAGGATTAAAGCATGTCGATTACACCAAGGATATTACGTTAGAGCACTTTGAAGGTATCCGAATTTCCGAGACCAACTCTGTTCAGTTTACCCTTTCAACTAAGCCGAAGATGGGCTTCTATGAATTTAATGTGGTTTTGGAAAATCTAGTCGATCAAAATGTATTAGCCGAATACACTCAAATGGCGACTCATTATATCCTAAATCATTTTCCGGCGAAATGTGGTAGCTATAATCTGTTTTTCTATCAATTAGATGGGAAAATTCTTGTCAAGGTTATTCCTAGATTTGCTACATCGCCACTTTTTGTAGGTTATTCCATCGCGCAAGTAGCTGTAAACCTAGAAGAGATTGTAGAGCGGGTGAAGGAGATTTACTGTTTATAAGAAGAGAGTTTGATGTTGGTCAAAGTATGTTTGTGATATCAAGCGAGATAAGTAGTGGATCTTAAGGAGTAAGTGTGACCTTGTAAGAGCAAAAAAAAGGCTTAGAGAATAAATTTTTCTCTAAGCCTTGTATTCGTTAATCTAGTGGAATGATAATTTGTGATCCTATAGTCAGCTCATTTTCATTTACGTGCGGGTTAGCCGCTCTTAAATCTTCAACTGTCACACCATCATAAACGCTAGCAATCTGCCAGAATGTATTTCCTGGTTGAATGGTATGGAAGACCATAGTAGGTTCATCTGGTATTGCTAGGAAAAGAACCATCCCAACAGGTAAATGATAAGGGTCAATTCCTTCGTTTAAGTGTAATAAACCTTGTACAGTTACACCTTCATAGCGCTCAGCTATACTGTAAAGCGTATCCCCTGGCTGAACAGCATAGGTTACAAGCTCTTGTTCTTGACCAAAATGGTTGTTCGGGTGCACAATTGTGAGTTCCTGACCAATCGGTAATGCATAAGGGTCGAGATGTGGATTGGTAGTTAGTAGATCGCTAACAGAAACCCCCTCATACTGTTGGGAAACTCCCCAAAGCGTATCTCCCTTGTTAATCTTGACTGTTGTTACTGATGAAGCCTTTGGTGACAGATCAGCAACTCCAAATGTCATCCCTAAAGCCAAAACTGATGTTAGTAATAGTGACGTTTGTTTTTTCATTTTCTGTCTCCTCCTTTTTAGTAACGTCTATTTAGTATGTACCTCGTTTTGAGTAGTCTTAAACTAGTAATTTTTAATAGATTAATTAACTTCGTCTGAAGGTTGGTGGAAGGAAATCGAACTAGTGTAAATGAATAGGGTTAAAAATGGAATTTTATGTTAAAATTGATTAGTTAATAATTACTAATATATCAGTAGGTAGGTGAGTTTTATGAAACGGCTAATGAAGAAACGAATATGGTATTTAATAGTTACAATCATTTTAGTGAGTTATTTCATTTATTTTCAAAATAATTCAATCGTTATTTCAGACTATACAATTAAAAATGGTACGATCCCACCGAGTTTTGATGGTTATAAAATCGTGCAGTTATCAGATTTACATAGCAAATCATTTGGGCGAGATCAAAACAGGCTAGTTAAGAAGGTGGAGAAGATAGCCCCTGACTTAATTGTTTTTACGGGAGATTTAGTAGATTCTAAACGCTACGATGAGGTTAGTAGTCTTCTCCTAATGGAGGAATTGGTCCAGCTAGCTCCTGTGTATTTTGTGACAGGAAATCACGAATGGTGGTCAGGGAAAATTCATACGTTAGAAGGGAAATTAACGAATATTGGTGTTAGTGTACTGAGGAATATAGCTGAAGATCTCTACATTAATAGTGATATGATTACCATCATAGGTATTGATGATCCTGCCAAACTGGGTGTGTCCCACTCAGAACTAGAAACCGCAGAGATAGACTTTACCTATGCGATTGAAGGTGTAGATAAGGATCATCAATTTACGATGTTACTTGCCCATCGTCCTGAATTAGTATCGTTATATTCAAGTTACAGTGTTGATTTAGTTTTTTCAGGACATGCCCATGGGGGACAGTTTAGAGTTCCTTTTATTGGGGGTCTAATAGCCCCAAACCAAGGATTATTTCCTAAGTATTCTTCAGGAAAACACCAGTTAGATGGGACGACGATGATTGTCAATCGAGGACTTGGTAACAGCATTATTCCAATACGTTTATTTAACCGGCCAGAAGTAGTGGTTGTGACTTTAGATAATTAGTGAAACAGGGAGATAAAGGGAAACGTAAAGCAGGGTCAATTCCACTATTGACCTTGTTTCTTGTGTAGAAAATAGTTCGAAAGTTTGTTTGATGAAATCGTCCAAAAGTATGAACAGAGAGTCATACTTTGTCGTGTTATAATAAACGAATAAATTTTTAGTTTACAGGAAGGTGCTTAACCACATGAAATTAAAACAGAATATGCGCCGTATCTTAGTTACATTCATCATTGCTTTTGCATTGATGTTCACTGTAGCAGCAATTTTCCTTACAAAGTTAATTGTAGAGGCTTACGAAGTTGACCTTAGTAAGTTAGAAGAGCCGTTGCCAAGGCCAACGGTCATTATAGATAAAAATGGAGAGGCGGCTTCTGAACTCTCGTCAGCTAGGTTTACTTCAGTGCCGTTGTCTAGAATACCTGACGAACTAATTCATGCGATTATTGCCGTAGAGGACCAGCGCTTTTTTGATCATTCAGGTGTAGATATTCGTGGGATTGCAAGATCTGCATGGAGAAACTTTCGAGCTGGGTCTGTTGTTCAAGGTGGAAGTACGATAACGCAACAGTTAGCGAAAAATTTGTTTTTTACATCAGATAGAACCTATACTAGAAAGTTTAATGAAATCGTAACAGCGTATCGGATTGAGCGGAACTATAGTAAACAGGATATATTGGAACTTTACTTAAATCAAATCTATTTTGGTGAAGGGACATGGGGCATTCAAGATGCAGCAAAGACGTATTTCGGCAAAGATGTTCAGGAGATTTCAGTCGCTGAAGCAGCTCTTTTAGCAGCCTTACCAAAAGCGCCTACCCACTATTCTCCGTTTCAAAATGAACAAAAAGCAAAGGAACGACGAGATCTTGTTTTATATTTGCTGTATGAACAAAACTATATAGATAAAGAAGAATATGAAAAAGCCGTAAATTCAGGAATTGTACTTAGGGACTGGGAACTTGAGGGTTTAAGAGGGAAATACCCTAGTTATGTGGACTATGTCCTTGAAGAAGCCATACATAAGTATGGTTTCAGTGAAGAATATATTTTAACGGGTGGACTGCATATTTTTACGCAAATGGATCCTGTGGTTCAGAATGCGATAGAAGTTGCATATGTGGCAAATGAGCTGTTTCCAGAGAGTACAAGTGAGGAGCTTGTTCAAAGCGCATCTGTCGTTATTGATCCTTATACTGGGGGAGTGCGAGGACTGATTGGCTACCGTGGTCAACATGTGTACCGTGGCTTTAACCGTGCAACTCAGTTGAAACGGCAACCAGGTTCTGCAATTAAACCGTTAGCTGTATTTGCCCCGGCCTTGGAAAATGGCTATCGTCCATCAAGCATGCTCCTTGATGAGAGGAAGAACTTTAATGGATATTCTCCACGGAATTATAATGATCGCTACCTTGGAAGAGTATCTATGTATGATGCATTAATTCATTCAATCAATGTTCCTGCAGTAGCGCTTTTAAATGATATGGGAGTGGGTGTAGGAGTGGATTTCCTCCAGCGATCAAGTATTCCATTAGTTCGTGATGATCGCAATTTAAGCTTAGCTCTTGGTGGGTTTACCGAAGGGGTATCACCGATGGACATGGCTCAAGCGTTTAGTATGTTCCCTAACCTTGGTTCAATGAAAAAAGCTCATGCAATAACGAGAATAACTTCTAGCACTGGAGAAATTTTGTTAGAAGTTGTTGAGGAAGAAGTTCAAGTCATGAGTCCAGAAAATGCTTATACAATGACGCAGATGCTAATGGGTGTTGTCGAAGAGGGGACTGGAAAAAATGCTACCCTAGGGCGACCAACAGCAGGAAAGACGGGTACGACACAGTTACCGAATACCGGGAGTTTTGAAGGAGTTAGTGGAGTCAAAGATGCTTGGTTCGTTGGTTATTCCCCTGAGCTAGTGACAGCGGTTTGGGTAGGGTATGACAAGCTGGATACAAGCAACCTCATGCAGACAGCAGGAGGAAATCATCCTGCAAAGATATTCCAAGCCATTATGACAACTTCTTTACAGAATACTATGGTTACGAATTTCCCGAAGCCTGAGAATTACCGTGAAGAAGTGAAACCAGGTAAACCTGCGAAGGAAGATAAAAATCCTCCAAAAGGGAAAGAGAATAATCCAGGGCAAGGAAATACCAAAGACAACAACTCAGGCAAGGGAAATAAGAAGGAAAACAAAAAGGGCAAGGATAAAGGTAAGAACTGAATGTAAGAAGATGGACCTACTTTTTCAGCAAAGGTAGGTCCATCATTTGTTTATTATCATAAAAGGTAGTTAGGACTATATTAACGGACAGACAATAGAGCATATGTATCTTGAGAACACTAAAAAAGGAGGCGTTTTTATGATACCAGCTTTGTTAATAAAGATTGCTCTTGTTATTATTGTTGTTCGTTCGGGTTATGTAGCCTTTAACCTTCTAGGAAGATATCGTAAAAGTCTATTAGACTTACTTTATCATGCATCCATTTGTATTTTAGCTTTATCGTTCCTAGTCTAAAAGAATGATTTTTTTAACACTCTAAGAGCTATCACATATACTAAAAAAAAGCTTTATGAGGTGCATATTATGACTAATCAGCGAGCGATCAAGGTAGTTGAAGAGTTCATACAAAAGCGATTTAACAAGATCTTAGAGAATAATGAAACGGAAAACTTCGATAAACTACCGGGCTTAGTGGAAGCCTTAAAAATTATTAAAGAAATGGAATTAGATTTAGATAAATAGCTTTATCTGGGGTGGGGGAACCTTTTTTAGTGATGTAGATCAAAACACATGTCATTATGCTGCATGTGTTTTTTGTTTTGGCTACCATAAATTGGCGCAGCAAGACGGATCTTGCTTACCTAATTCACCTAGTTAATGGTAAATAGGCGTAGCGAGACTCATCTCGCTTACCTGATTCACCTAGTTAATGGTAAATAGGCGTGGCAAGACTCATCTTGCTTACCTAATTCACCTAGTTAATGGTAAATAGGCGCAGCAAGACTCATCTTGCTTACCTGATTCTCCTAGTTGTTGGTAAATAGGCGCAGCAAGACTGATCTCGCTTACCTGATTCTCCTAGTTGTTGGTAAATAGGCGTAGCGAGACTCATCTTGTTTACCTGATTCTCCTAGTTAATGGTAAATAGGCGCAGCAAGACTGATCTTGCTTACCTAATTCTCCTAGTTAATGGTAAATAGGCGCAGCGAGAATCATCTTGCTTACCTGATTCTCCTAGTTGTTGGTAAATAGGCGCAGCAAGACTGATCTTGCTTACCTAATTCTCCTAGTTGTTGGTAAATAGGCGTAGCGAGACTCATCTTGTTTACCTGATTGTCCTAGTTAATGGTAAGTAGGCGCAGCGAGACTCATCTTGTTTACCTGATTCACCTATATAATGGTAAAAACGGGTGACGAGACTCAACTTGCTTACCTGATTTTCCTAGTAGTTGGTAAAAGAAGATAAAGAATTTTAAACATGCAGAGTAAGAAAGAAAAAACACGGTGGATATACCGTGTTTTTTTCCTATTATTGTAACTCTCCGTGGATCATTGTCAAAAATAACTGACCATTTTTCTTATAGTAGCTATAGATTACAGTGTCTTCAGCTTCAAGTGACGAGATGAATTCGTTAGTAATGCCGGTTAGTCTGTAAGCTTTAGGATTTCCATTACTGTCTTTAATCTCTACGGAATTATTATCAATTTGACCTACATAAGTGCCTTCTAAACTTGTTGCAACTTCTTCAAGAGTAAATTCAATTTCAGTTTTTACATCTTGTGCTTTGTCTGCCATTGACCAAATTTCTAGCGTGTAGGTTTCGGCTTGTAATGATGAAAGGATATCTACATCTACATTCATGGTGTATGTTTCACCTGGAGCTAATGTTTTTTCTACAATTTGTTGCATAAACATTTTATCCATAGAGTAAGTGTAGATGATGTTGCCTTGACTATCTTTAATGTGATATTCGTATTCTTGTGAGCTACTAAATGTCAATTCTAGGTCTTTATCTGTTTCGTTCTTTAACGTGAACGTATAGTAGCCGTCTGAAAATTGAATGTCAGTAGAAACGAGATCTTCACTTACAGTCTCTTTATCCGTATTCTCACTAGGTGTCTCATAGCCTGTTTGATCACTGCCACCTACTTTTTTCTCTACTTCATTAGAACCACATGCTGTGGCTAGTAACGTTGCTAATGTAAGGGCCGATAGTAACTTCCAATGTTTTTTCATGTGAACCGCCTCCAAATACAGTTTTTCTTGCCTGTTCAAAATGTTAGTCGTCATAGAGTAGAAAAGGTTACAGTGAGGATTATTGTTTAACAATTGCGAAATTTTGTGGCAATATAGTAGGGTAACTTTATTTTAATAAAAAAGGAGTAATTCTTATGCAAAATCCTAGATTAAAACAACTTCATGATGAATGGTTAGTAGAAGCGACAATAGATGAAATAAGAGAGAAATTAACAAATGGAGAGATTTCGTCAAAATATCTTGTACTTATGTATCTTTATCGAATTGCGAACTTTGACCAGATTAACTCTGTCTTAGAGATTAATCCTGATGCGCTACACATTGCAGAAGCTCTTGATGTTGAACGAAAAGAAAAGGGTCCACGTAGTCCACTTCATGGGATTCCTATTCTTGTAAAAGATAATATTGATACAGCCGATAAAATGCATACAAGTGCAGGCTCTCTGGCATTACAGGACTCGATTGCGTTGAAAGATTCGACAGTTGCAAAGCAACTAAGAGATGCTGGAGCGATTATTCTGGGAAAAACAAATATGACGGAATGGGCAAATTTTATGACGATTGGAATGCCTAGTGGTTATAGTTCAAGGGGTGGACAAGTCCTTAACCCTTATGGACCTGGGAAATTTGATGTAGGTGGATCAAGTGCTGGTTCGGGTGCTTCGATTGCTGCCAATTTAGCAGCAGCAGCGGTTGGCACAGAAACGTCTGGATCAATTTTAAGCCCTGCTAGTCAAAATTCTTTGGTCGGTATTAAACCTACGGTTGGATTAATCAGTAGGACTGGAATTATTCCGATTGCATTTAGCCAAGATACGGCAGGACCGATGGCTAGAACGGTTAAGGATGCGGTTTACTTATTAAACGCCTTAGTTGGTAATGATGAGAGCGATCCTGTCACAAAAACCAATCCACTAGTCAACACAGACTTCTTGGAGTTTCTTGGGGAAACTGATTTACATGGAGTTCGTTTGGGGATTGCTCGCGAAACATACTTTGAGTATTTAACGGAAGAGAAGTTAGTTGTAATGAATGCTGCAATTGAAAAGTTAACGGAGCTGGGTGCAGAAGTTGTTGAGGTTACGATTCCTTCAACAAAAGAAAAATGGTCATACGATGTGTTAACGTATGAATTTAAAGTTGCACTTAATTCCTATTTAAATTCTCTTTCACCTTCAGCAAACATTCGTTCATTAGCAGATGTTATTAAGTTTAATAACGAAGATCCAGATCAAATGTTAAAATACGGGCAAACGTTGTTAGAAGAAGCGGAGGAGACATCGGGTACTTTAAGGGAAAAAGAGTATGTAAATGCAAGAGAACATGATATCTATAAGTCAACAGAACAGGGAATTGATGCAACTCTTGAGGAGCACAAGTTAGACGCAATTGTCTTCCCAAATAATTTTGGTGCAGGTATTCCAGCAAAAGCTGGTTATCCATCGATTACGGTTCCGGCAGGATATACCGAAGAAGGGGAGCCAGTGGGGATTACGTTTACAGGTACTGCATTTAGCGAACCGAAGCTGATAGAAGTGGCTTATGCTTATGAGCAAGGTACAAAAGCAAGAAAAGCACCTAAAATGAAAAATGAGTAATTTTGATGACTTCATGTTATGATATAGAGTAGAATTTTTAGGGGCACATTTTGTGTCCTTTTTATTATTGTTTAAGGGGAAATAACATGGAGTGGGAAATATTAACGATTATTGGAACGATTGCGTTTGCACTAAGTGGTGTGATTGTTGCAATGGAAGAAGACTATGATTTAATGGGGGTTTATATATTAGGGCTAGTCACTGCCTTTGGTGGAGGAGCAATTCGGAACTTACTAATTGGTGTACCTGTCTCCGCATTATGGGATCAAGGACATCTTTTTACAGTAGCTATAGTTGTGATGACGGTTGCTTTTTTCTTTCCGAAATTATGGGTGGCTCAGTGGTTCAAATGGGGATTAATTTTCGATGCGTTAGGCTTAGCTGCCTTTGCGATACAAGGTGCTCTTTATGCAACACAGATGGGCCATCCAATTAGTGCAGTAATTGTAGCAGCAGCGTTAACTGGTGCTGGTGGCGGTATGGTTCGTGACGTTCTAGCTGGAAGAAAACCACTGTTTTTGCGAAATGAAATCTATATTGCTTGGGCGATGTTAGCAGGACTAGCGATTGGAGTAGAAGCAGTTTCAGGTCCTATTAGTATCTGGATATTATTTGTTAGTATCGTAGTACTTAGAATGCTATCAGTCTACTTAAAGTGGCAGTTACCACATCGGAGGTTAAATTAGAGTTTTCGTTCTTAGGCTTTTATGTTAGACTTTTTGTGTCAGAATTTAACATAAATGAATGAGGGATTATCATGATCATGCTGAAAGAAGTAACAAAAGAAAATTGGTTTGACGTCATCTTACTTAGAAGTGGCGAGGACCAAGAAAATCGTATCTTTGAAAGAGATATTGCATCAAACTGTTTGTCGTTAGCCCAAGCAAGCATTGAGAAGCAGTGGATCACAAGAGCCGTTTACGTAGATGAGAAGTTAGTTGGTTTTGCTATGTATGGCTTTTCAGATGAATTAAAAGAATATGAGGTTTGTAGATTTATGATTGACTATAACTTTCAGGGGAATGGCTATGGAAAAGAAGGACTTAAGTTAGTCATGGAAGACATGATTAATCGCTTTCAATGTGAGAGGATTGTCTTAACGTTCCACCCTGAAAATGAAAAAGCAAAGAACTTGTATGAGAAAATAGGATTTACGGATACTGGTTCTACTGTAAGTCACTTTGTTGATGAATTAGTGTACTCATTTGAGACAAAAAAATGGACGGGATTAACAGAAGGCTAAGTTAGTACATGGGGATGACGTCGTCCCCTTTTTTTGAGGTTAAGGGATGTAATTAGGGGCTATTAGCGCCTGTATTTTCCGGTGATTACAATCACTAATAGCAGAGAATTCTAAAATAAAAAAGACGTCCCTAAGGACGTCTTTTTGCGTATTGCGGCGAGAGAACAGCACTCCACATTTGTGCCTGCCATAAAGGCGCGTTATCTCGACTTATGCAAATCAGCTCATCGCTTAATTAATATACCATGGATTGAATTATAAGACAATGGTTATTTTTGGTGCCTGATTTCATATATGGTACTTAAAGCAATTATATAGATCAAATATAAGCCTAGGTAAGCCCCAGTAATTAAAAAAACTGGATTTAGAAAGACACCGTGAATGTTTGTCATGAACACTGTTTCATCGATAAGTATCTCGTGAATTGATGTTGAGGATATATTGCCGAATATTAGTGCTGATAGTAGTGCTAAAATATGAAAAAGTAGTCTAAATAAAGGCCACTTAAGCTGTAGTAAAATCATTACTAATGGTACTAAAATACTTCCTATGATTAAAAGTAGCTTCATGCTCTCACCTCAATACCATTATTTACAATCGATATAAGGATTAAACATGACGGAAAGTATACTGTTTAGGATAGAAAATAGAAAAAACAAAGGAGCTTCCATTTAGAAGCTCCTTACAAACTATGCCTTTAAAACATCGTGATCAACATATCTTTCGCCGTTTAACTGGCTAATTACGTTAATAGCTACCTTTGCACCGTCTCCAGCTGTAATAATCGTATGAACGCTAACTCCAGCGACAGTTCCTGCAGCCCAAATGCCTTCAACATTCGTTTTACCTTCTGCATCAACAGCAATTACTGTTTTAATTCTTGGTTCTGTACCATCTTTTGTAGCAACACCAATTTTTTCAGCTAAATCAACAGCGACACCTGTTGCTAAAATCACATGACCTGCTTCAAATATTTGGTTTTCCACTTCGACTTTGAAACCGTTATCTGCTTTTTCAATTGTTCCGACAGTGCCTTCAATAATTTCAGCACCATGTTTACTTGCTTGTTTCTTACCTGTTTCTACAAGGTCTGGACCTGTTATTTCTGTTACCCCATAGTGGTTTTCAACCCATGCTCTTTTTGTCATGCTTTTGTCATTGTCGATTAATAAAGTCTTTTTCCCTGCTTTTGCTGTAAAAATTGCAGCGCTGGCACCGGCAGGACCTGCTCCAATAATAATGATATCATACATAAGCTAACACCCCTTGGTTTGTAGTAGTTATAGCAACTAAATGGTTGTTGTGCATACTAATAACGTTCACCATTATAAAATATTGGTATTTCTACTGTCAATTGATCTGACTTCCTATTTTAACCATGTAAGTTACACTATAATATGAACATTGTATTAATTAGATTTTACAATTACTATAAGAATAGTAGAATATACTGAAGGGAATTACCTCTAGATGCAATTGAATTTATTAATTAAACAACGAAATGGTCTTGTAATGAGAGTTTTGTGGATTTCTTATTTACTAATGACCATCTTTTATTTATTGATCGATCCGCAAATTACCACTGTATGGCCACCCGTAGGTTTTGTGATTTGTATTCTTTGTACAATTTTGGTGAAGGTGGACAAGTACGAAGAGTGGATTATGTACACGATTATTACGGCCGTTATCGGTTACTTATCCTACCTTAATTGGCAGTATCCATATTTGGTTAATTATATTTTCTTGCTATTTGGTATTATCATAGCTTCTTTATATCAAAGTTACAAAGCAATACTATATTCTGGTGTTCTTACTTTAATTTCTTTGGTATTTTTCTATCTTTTTAATTTTGAACAAATATTTTCTAGTATTATTAAATTGGATGTTATTTACTTTATTTTATTTGCGGTATTATTGATGATTTTCTTTTTTTACCATGTTAAGTTCACAAGAATTCTTTGGCTGAAGGCACAAGAGAATGAAAAAATGACGAAAGAACAATTGTCCAAAACGGAAGAAAAATTAATTCAGTCGGAAAAACTTTCAATGACAGGTCAATTAGCAGCAGGAATTGCTCATGAAATCCGTAATCCACTAACTGTGTTGTCAGGATTTGTCCAATTGCTAGATAAAGACGAGAAAAATAGAGAGATTATGCTATCGGAAATAGAAAGAATTAACTTGATTGTTAGTGAATTACTAATCTTAGCTAAGCCCAAGGAAATTAATTTTCATCAGGTTCATTTAGAAGAGACGCTTAATGAAGTTTATGTTTTATTTAAATCACAGTTCCATCAACAGGAGATTCAAGTTAACCTTTGTTATTCCGAGGATAATTTTTATATTTTGGGCAATAAAAATCAGTTGAAACAGGTGTTTATTAATATCTTTAAAAATGCAATTGAAGCCATAGAGTCTGAAGGATTTATTGATGTGAGTGTAAAAGAAGTGGATCGAAAAATTATAGCTACAATATTTAATAATGGCCCTAAAATAGATGATGCTATCTTGAATGATATTGGTCAACCCTTTATAACTTCAAAAGAGAAAGGTACTGGGCTTGGGCTAATGATTAGCAACAAGATTGTGTCTGACCACGGCGGAGAACTTCATATTTATAATGGGGAAAGAATTGGCGTTACTATAGAAATTGCTCTTCCAGTTTCATTGAAGATAAATTAGTAACAAACAAAAGAAGTACGTTTTTGGTGAATAGGAGAAAACAGGGTGGCAATTGCCACTCTTTTTTCTGTGAATTTTTAGAAATTGGAATGGTACAATCCAAGGACCTCATAGTATCAAAGTAAGTGCGAAATAAGGGGGTAGTTATGTTGAGTAATTATCAAAACCAGCATCATTATGAACGCAACGGGACGCCAGAATTGGTTACATTAGTTGATCCATATGTGTATCAAACACTACAAACGGTGATGCGAAGAACTGTTGTCGTTCAAACCTCAGAAGGAAGCATCCGAGGTGTCCTTGTTGATGTAAAGCCTGATCATGTTGTTGTAGATGTTTCGGGTTCACCATTTTTTATTAGAACTCAATGCATTGTTTGGGTAAAGCCAGAATAAACAGACTGAACAGGGAAAGGGGTGAAAGTCTTGTTTCAACGTTTTGATAAACTACTCATAGATCTTCCAAAGCCTGAATATGCAGATCCGAATGGAGCATCAGTTGTTCAGGAATTACTTGGTGGTAAGTTCGGTGAAATGTCTACGTTAAATAATTATTTGTATCAATCGTTTAACTTTCGTAATAAGAAAAAATTTAAGCCGTTTTATGATTTAGTGGCGAGTATTACTGCTGAAGAAATTGCTCATGTGGAGCTTGTTTCCCATACAATTAATATTATGTTAGAGAATACGACATTCCCTGGAGATCCAGATATAGCTCCGCTACAAAATGCCAAGGATTTGCGTTTTCACCATCATTTTATTGATACGGCCCAAACAGCGAAACCTGCAGATTCCCATGGAAGACCATGGACAGGGGACAATGTTTTTAACAGCGGTAATTTGTTGCTTGATTTAATCCATAACTTTTTCTTAGAATGTGGAGCAAGAACACATAAAATGAGAGTCTATGAAATGACCGAGCATCCTACCGCTCGAAGAATGATTGGTTACCTTCTCGTACGTGGAGGAGTTCATGTAGTTGCTTACGCAAAGGCTATTCAAGTAATGACAGGTGTTGATATGACAAAAATGATGCCAATCCCTAACTTGAGTAACCGAGCATTTGAAACAGCCAGAGAATTTGAAGATGCAGGGATCCATACGAAGCTATATACATGGAGTCCGTCTGACTTCCGTGACATTAATAAAATATGGACGGGAACGCATCCTGAGGACGGAAAGCCACTTGAAGTAATAGTTGGTATGCCAGAAGGAGCTCCTAAACCAGATTACGATGATCTGCCTGAAGAATTTGCACCTGGTGTCTCTGCTGAAGATTATCAGGAAATTGTGAAACGCTTGATGAAATCAGCAGGAATGTAAGTAATTGTGTAAGCCTTTATCTTCAAGATAGAGGCTTATTTTTAATGTAATCACCCTTTTTAGTCTACCTTTATACTATAGGGAGTAGACGTTTCCTAACTTATGTGTAAAGGAAGAAGTGTGATGTCAAAATTAGAACGATATTTTAAACAATATAGAAAACACATTGTTGGATTAAATGAAGCTTATTTAACCGCTTATGGGAAAAAGAAGCTATTATATGCTGACTGGGTAGCAAGTGGGCGTTTATATAAACCAATAGAAACTAAGTTAGTTAATACAATTGGTCCGTTTGTTGCGAATACACACACGGACTCGAATGTAACAGGAGCGGCGATGACAGCAGCGTACACGTATGCTCATGATTTAATCAAAAAGCACGTGAATGCCGGAGAAAATAGTGACGTAATTATTACGTATGGGTTTGGAATGACAGGCGTAGTAAATAAATTACAACGGATGCTAGGTTTGAGAATACCAGAAAAATATAAAGAAAGAATTTATATAAAACCTGAAAATCGACCTGTGGTATTAATAACGCATATGGAGCATCATTCCAATCATACATCGTGGTTAGAGACCATTGCTGATGTCGTTGTGGTAGAACCAGATCAAAATAATCTGGTTAGTCTAGTAAATCTTCGGAATGAACTAGAAAAGTATAAACACCGTAACTATATTATTGGAGCATTTACTGCATGTTCAAATGTTACTGGGATTGAGACACCATATCATGCAATGGCAAAAATAATTCATGAATATGGTGGGGTCTGCTTTGTGGATTTTGCATGCTCTGCCCCTTATGTTGACATTAATATGAGACCAAAAGATAAGATGGAGCAACTAGATGCAATTTTCTTTTCGCCTCATAAGTTTTTAGGTGGTCCTGGGTCCAGTGGAGTTTTAATTTTTAATAGAGATCTTTATAAAAATAAGGTGCCAGATCATCCAGGTGGTGGTACTGTACAGTGGACAAATCCATGGGGGGGAAGAAGTTATTTCCTCGATATTGAAAAAAGGGAAGATGGCGGAACTCCAGGATTTTTGCAGACGATTAAAACAGCACTATGTATTGGCTTAAAAGAACAGATGGGTACAAAACAAATGAAACAACGTGAACAAGAGCTGTTAAAGATAGCATTTGACGGACTCGGGGAAATTGATGGGTTACACATTTTAGAAAAAAATATCAGAAGACGCTTAGGTGTCATTTCGTTTTATATGGATGGCATTCACTATAATTTAATTACAAAATTGCTATGCGACCGGTACGGAATTCAAGTTCGAGGGGGATGTGCTTGCGCCGGTACCTACGGTCATTATTTACTCGGGATTACCCCGGAGCAATCCAAGCAGATTACGACTAAAATTGATCAAGGAGATTTATCTGTAAAACCCGGTTGGGTAAGGCTTTCCTTGCACCCAACAATGACAAATGCCGAGTTATTATATATTATTAATGCGATTAAGCAGATTGTAGAAAACAAAGACGTGTGGAGTCAGGATTATCTCTATAATGCTAAGAATAATGAATATTATCATAAGACATTTAATGGTGGATTAGATGTTAAAGAGTGGTTTTCTAACTAAAAGGAAGAGCTTGAGAAAAAAATTCTCAAGCTCTTCCTTTTAGTGTTTTATTAAGTCTTGTGGTTCTTCATTTTCAATTTGAAAAGAAATAATATTTGACTCTCTTTTATCTAGACTAACTGTTTTCCCAGTCAACCTTTCATCACCTGCTATTACTGTTCCAGTGATAAAGTTTGGTTGACTGTGCTCAATTTTCAGCGTGAATCCTGGATCTATATGAAGGATTGGCTGACCGTATTCATATGTTTCATATCGAATAGAATATAATTGACCATCAAGTTGATATTCTCCTGTAAAGCCAGGAGCCCATTTTTCGTGGTAAAAAGAGATGCTGTTGTATTGCCTTATAAGCTGACCAGTTTGTATATCGTATTCTTCGCTATAAATAAATTCGCACCCGCCACTATTTCCACAATTCACAGGTAAATGTGGAATTTTATAATAAATCCATAGATCGATTGAGGAGCTACTTCCGCTTATGGAACTAGCACCAATACTACTTGTGTAAGGAGGCGAATATGTGCGAGTAATTACCTCAATATCTGAGTACATTTCATCTTTAAGGTTAGATATAACGAGTTCGTACTGCGTTTCTAGTCCAGAAGGGAACACTTTAGCCAAAGTTAAATAATTGTTTACGTGCATATGTAAGATCGTTAACCCTGGCAATAACAGAAGCGAAAGTGTACCATAAACAATTGTTCTTTGCTTAATATTAGGGGCTTTAAGTATTAAGAGAGTAAAGTATGCGACATAAAATGGGATACCTATTAGCAATAGTAGTGGAAAAATTAAAAATGATGACAAAAATAAAGCAGTCCAGACCACTTCGTATGGATGATTTGGCTCAAGTATTACGATGATAAAATAGCATAACCATGCAGAACTAGTTCCTGCGAAAAACCACTTAAACTCCTGTTTCATTCTACACATCCTTTTTACTAATTAGTATTATGGTAGATTATTTCCAGAGTGCTGTATAGGAACAATTTTTGCCAGTAAAAGGTAGATGATTGGTATATAATATTAGTAATTTATAGTAGTTTTATAAGTTATCTAAGATACGGAGAGAGCGTTGATTTTAATATATACGAACGATTATAAGGAGTGGATTTGATGGGCGAAAATATCCGAAATCATACCAAGAGGGATCAAGCAATCCCAGAACAACGTAAAAAGCTAATAAATGCTATTGAACGAGACTTATTAGGTGACGACAATATTTTAGCAGTCTTTTACGGTGGCTCAATAGGAAATGGCTGTACTGATCTGTATTCTGATATCGACCTTCGCATTGTTGTGAAAGACGATATGTTTGAACAGTATCGGTTGAATAAAAAGGAACGAGCGAAGACATGGGGAAACGTATTGTTTTTTGAAGATTTTCCATGGACAACATATAGTATTGCGCATTTTGATACTTTCATTAAGGTTGATACATTTTACTACCATATCAAGGGTATTCAGCCATCGGTTTGGCTTCAAGAAATAAAAATTGTTAAAGACTCGCAAGGATTTGTAGACCAAGTGGTAGAGAAGTCAAGGAAACTATCTTATTTGCCATCGCTTCAGGATGTTGACATCTGGCGCACGAAATTTTTTTCCTATGTTCATGAGGTTTATCGCAGAGTACAAAGAGGGGAAATCTATTATGCTCTTCAATGTATTGATAACTTACGCTTGTCTATTACCACTGGTTGGTTTATGGTAGCAGGAATTCAACCAAACACATTTGGAGATTGGGCAAAGATAGAAGGAAGCCGAAGTAGATTAGAAGGTTGGCAATTATCACTCCTCGAAGGTTGGTATAGTAAAAGAGATCGGGAAGACATTTTTAAGGTGACAAAGGCCATCATACCTGAATTTAAGAAAATACATGAGAGTTTATGTGAAATGGTTGGTTTAGAAATGAACGACCAGTGGGTAGATGAAATTGTAGGTATGACTCTATAGAAAAAAAGCTAGGGAGATCCCTAGCTTTTCCTGTTTTAATAGCGATTTAAACGGTTATCATTATATACAAGTCGGGCTAAACGGAAGTTAGATACAGCTAACTGTCCAAGAGTAACTTCTTGCTCAGGGTTAAATCTGTTATTGCTAGTAGTTAAGACCCCTAGCGCATTTGCTAAAGCAACGTAGCCTTTGTTTTCGTCAGAAACTTTACCAGCATCAGCAAAATTAACTTTATAAATGTTACCGTGTTTCGCCGCTTCTTCTAAGCCAAGGGCACGAACATACCAAACGGCTAGTTCTTGGCGTGTCAGAGGCTCATCGTAAGCGAATTGTTTTTTCTCGTTATCTAGTACTCCTAGATTAACAGCACGTTCTACGATTTGATATAGTTCGTGATCTGGCTGAATGTTTTCAAAAGTATGTGAGGATTGTTCTCCTCTGTCATAATAATAATCGTAAAATCTAGTGAGTGATTTCATAATAACCTCAAGGGCTTCCCCTTTTGTTGTAGATGCATTTGGGTTAAACGTCTCTACATCTTTTACTTTAATAATCCCAGCATTAATCATAAAATTTAATTCTTCTGCTGCCCAATGGTTTGTAACGACAGGCTTTTCTGCTTCTTCTTGGTTACGGTAATTACTGGTCCACTTGCCTGTAAGAGCATCAATCAATTGATAATCTTCGTGATATTTAGTCGTGTAAACTAAGTTGTATTCTTTACTTTTTGTATCCCAGTAGTTATTCAAATACCTTAATTCGATGTCGAGATGCTTAAGGTACTCTTTTAGTGCTGTATCTTCAGAGATAATCTTTTCTTTCGAAGGCCACTTGTCAATTTCAAAAAGGTTTACGTTAAAAGAATTTAATGCGCCATCATGGCTAATTCCAACGTTCAGTCCTTCATTTGCAACTACTAAGCCGTCATGAATTCTCGGGAATGAGATGGTAAAGCCGTTTTGGTTAGAGCTAGCTTCAATTGTTGGATACGCAAAAAGGTGTAAGTAGCTTGGAGCATATTCTTTCGCATAATCGACAGCTAGTTTTAAAGCTTCATCATAAGAAAGCTCTTTCACAGGCTTTTTACTCTTACCAAGGTCACGAAGCAATTGTTCTTTCAAGTCGTGGTATTGAAGAATGGCTCCTGTGTTTTTGTCAACCTCAAAGTTAGTTCCAGTTCCGGAATTCCCTGTATGATACATGTAGTTTACAGAAATAACTTCTTTGCCAAGGTGGTTTGTTCTTTCATCAATGGCATCAATGTTTAACTTAACCCCTTCAATGTCATCAACGTTGAGGAGTTTTTCAGCTAGTGCTTTTGCATCGTTTAGTGAAAACGACGTATACTTTGATTTGAGAGGCTGGTCTACTAACATTTTCAACTCTTTTTTCGCTGGTAGAGTTTCAATAAAACTGTTATGTACCATCCACTTCCCAGATGTTGCGTGAACGCCTGTAACAGTTTGAAGAGGTATATATGCTAATTGAACGTTTGCTTCTTGTGTTCTGTAGTCAAAGTCAATGAAATATTGTAGGTCTACAGTGAAATTGTCTTTAATCTGCTTTAGGATCGTTTCTTTTGACTTTGCATTTTTTACATCTTCATAAGTGAAATTATGAGTCTGATAGTAAGGTCCATTGAATTGAATTAGTTCCCCATTTCCTAAGATCGTAATATGAACGTTTTGACTTGAGATAGGGACACCATCTTTAAATTTTTCATACGAAAAGTCATAGCGGATTGGCTCTGTTAGCGTCTGATTAGGTCTGTAATAATGATAATGGTTAGTCGTCAGTTTATAGTTACTACTAGACTTTGTTAACTTTTTCAGGAATTCATCAGCAATTTTTTGTGCATCATCCTTGGATACCTTTGCTGGGAATAGAGCATCTGCTTCGTTGGCTGGGCGATAGTAAAAACCATTTAATTCAAGTTCCTCACCAACAAACTCAAAGTTCCCATGAATGTACTTGCCACCTACCTCTTTCGAAAAGCTAAGGCTGTAACGAATGATATCCTCATTATCTTCTGGAAAACGATGCCCTGAATGTAAGTGGTAATCATTATTTGATAGAAAATCAAACTTCCCTGGAAAAAGCACTTTAACTCGTTTAATTAATTCTGTTTTTGAAACGACATTCACCGATGCAACTTGAATTTTTACCTTTTCCTCATGATTTGGCTCATACAGACTTGTTGCACCAACACTAGGGGCAAGTAGACTTAATGATAGTAATGCTGATAGAGACACAGCTCCAATACTCTTTTTCTTCAACATAATTCCTCCATTACGATTTAATAACCTTTACTACTATATGAAAGGTTCTAGTATCTATACGAACCAATTTGTAAAAGGTTTCCATTTTATGAAAATTAGTAGATTCGAACTAGAAAACTATTCCAATTAATTAGTAGTGTGTTATAATAACAAAAATTTTAGTTGAGGGGTTATTATATGACTGTTTATCTAATCAAACCGGCAATGGAATTCAGGAACGAGTATCTATCTTTTTATGAAGAATGGAAGGAAAGTAATGAAACGATGATTCCTTGGGTGATCTCTAAAGACCCATCTAATTTTGAGGAGATGCTCCAATTCTTGGCTAATAATGAAGAAGGGATTGGAATTCCAGAGGGATGGGTACGCGACTCAACCTATTGGCTTGTGAACGAGTCTGAAAGAGTTATCGGTGTGGTTAATATAAGACACGAGTTAACGGAGCATTTATTAACTAGAGGTGGGCATATTGGGTACGGAATTCGTCCGTCTGAGCGAAAGAAAGGTTATGCAACGGTACTATTAAAGCAATCATTAGAGAAAGCAAAAGAGATCGGTATTGAAAGAGCTCTTGTTGTCTGTGATGAGAGGAATGTAGGTTCACTAAAGACGATTGTGAATAATGGTGGTGTTCCGGATAGCGATTTTATTGAAAAAGATGGAAATGTCATAAAGAGATTTTGGATTGATGTAAATTAGGCAAAGCTGTTACTATATTTTTTCAAGAAAGGAAATTCGTTTATGTGCGGTAGATTTACTTTAACGGCAGAGGAAGAAGAGATTAAAGAACGATTTAACGTAGAGTTGTCTCTTACTGGTTATGAAAAACGTTATAATATTTCACCAAGTCAGCAGGTGCTGGCGATTATTAATGACGGAATGAAAAATCGTGCTGGCTACTTAAAGTGGGGACTCGTACCTGCATGGGCGAAAGATCCTAGTATCGGGCACAAGTTAATCAATGCGCGCGGGGAAACATTGGCTGAAAAACCAAGCTTTAAACAATCTTTTAGCAAGCGTCGCTGCTTAATTGTTGCCAATGGATTTTACGAGTGGAAGCGAGATGGCAAAGGGAAAATCCCAATGTACATTACCTTTAAAGATAAACGCCTATTTGCATTTGCTGGCCTTTGGGAAACGTTCCAAAATGGGTGCTCGCCCTTACATACCTGTACGGTTATCACGACAACACCTAATGAACTTGTTCAAGAAGTCCACGATCGGATGCCGGTCATTTTGCCAAGGGAGAAGGAACAGCTGTGGCTTGATCGATCTCTTAGTGATGTAAGTGAATTACAAAAGTTTTTACAACCGTTTCCAGAAGAGGAGATGTTGACGTACCAAGTTTCAAGCTTAGTGAATTCACCGAAAAATGAAGGGTCTGATCTACTAACGGTTGATGAGCCACCAAGGCTATTTTAGAGTATGATCATTTCATACTCTTTTTTGTATGACACAGTATATATTTTACATGGTATTATATGGTTATTAAAACCTAAATGGAGGATTACGCATGGGTTCAAGAATTATGCATGCTATAATTGCCAATCGTATAGTAGATATTTTGTCAATTGATGATCGCACCTCATTTTTATTGGGCAGTCTTGCTCCAGATGCCGTTTCAACGAAAGATATATCACATTTTTACATAGGTAATTTGAGTGACTATACTAGAGGTATTGATTTTTCCGGCTTTATCAAAAAGTACAGCGAGCACAGCAATCGTGATTACCTGCTAGGGTATTACACCCATTTGATCGCTGATGATATTTGGTTAACTGGATTTTACAAGCCTTGGTTGAAAAATCGAATAGAAGCTGATCATTCGATTCTCCCATCATATCATCAGGATTTTAAGTTATTGAATGGCAAGCTATTAAACTACTATGGATCTACTGATCAGTTACGTAATACGTTAAATCAAGATGGAGAAATGATCGACTTAGATGAGGTGAAAGGTAGAGATGTTGTAGCTTTTCTTCCATATATATTAGGTGATATGGAGTACGATGTAGAAGTTATCGGGCAAGGATTAAGAATCTTTACGCTTAACCAGATTATTGGTTACATCGAGACCTCTGTTGAAAGAGGGGTATTCTGTATTCAGCAGCTAAGGTCCGGAAACGATGAATTTTGAGGATATATTTCCACAGGTAATAGGTGGTGAATAGGGCTTGAAAAATATACTATTAACGCTAGTAGTGATTCTGTTAATCCTAGGTCTTTATCTCGGTGGGTTAACTCTTCTGTTATTGATCATGAGTTTATTTTCTTTGATTCAGATAGATAGTTGGATTGCGGCAATAATTTTCTCGTTTTGTGTCATCCTTTGGTCCCTACCATTTGAATTGCTAGGTTTATTTGATGGACTTTCTTTGAGGTCAAGTTTTGGCAGGAGGGTGCTTCGTCTACTTGTTGTGCTATTTCAGTTTGCTGTGTTTACGTTTTATGTGATTTGGTTAGATATGAAGTTTACGACTATTTCATTCTCCAACGTAGGAATGATATGCTATATTATCATCGTTGGATGTATAACGCTAGGAGTTATGGTTGGTGGTCAGAAAGTTAAGCAACAAGATGGGAAAAATAAAACGGTATAAAATAGTAGATGGGGTTGGAAAATGATTGTTGTTGGAATAGGTGCAGTGATCTTGAATGAAAAAAATGAAGTGTTATTGGTACTACGAAAAAAAGCTCCTGAGGCTAACAAATGGAGTATTCCAGGTGGGAAAGTAGAGTTTCTAGAGCGCTTGGAGGATACGGTTATTCGGGAAATCAAAGAAGAGGTCAACTTGGATATAGAGATTTCTAAGTTGCTATGTACAGCTGAGACGATTGATTTATCTTCGAGTGAGCATTACTTATCACTTATTTATACTACGAAGAACATTAAGGGTACGATGAAAAACATGGAACCTGACAAGATATCCGAAGTGCAATGGTTTCAACTAGAGGAGATCCCAACTGAATTGGCTTGCTTTTCTGTCGAGGCTTTAGCATTAACGAAGCAAAAGTACATAGTAAATCGTTAGAAAATTAGCTTGGAGATTCTCCAAGCTAATTTTTTATTAGAATTCGGGTAAATTATCTAAGTTATTTTCTTTGATTCCATCAGGCTCGCTTCGTAGGATGTCGCGGCCATACTTATGAAAAACATCTACATGAGCAAGCTTTCCTGCTTTGGCATCATTTAAGGCGGTTACGTAATCTAACTCTCTGCCGGAGCTCGTTTTAAAAGCAATTAGGTCACCTTCGTCATTTTTTCGCACGGCAACAATATGTTCTGTACCATCGTTAATATTCATTTCTTCTATATCAGCATTTTGGCGGTACTGCTCATATATTTGTTCAAAACGATCGTTGTTTTCCATCAAAATCCCTCCTTCGAAAATAGTTTGTGTAAACTGAGGAGTTTAATTCCAGTGAAAACGTGAAATATTAACAGAGAAAGGAGAGCTTTATTGTGCAAATCTATTTTTCACCAGAATTTATTAACCAGAACGCTCAAGTTCTAAATATTGTAACTGACCGTAATGAAGCAATTGGTTACTTATCATTTTTAATTGAAGAGAATAAGATGTATGTGTTTAGCCAGCTGCAAGAAGAGGGCGTTTGTGAAGACTATAAAGATCTTGTTAAGCCGTACTTACAAGGATTGACGAAGATTAAACCGGATTTAGAAGTGATGACATTTTTGGCTGTTGGTGGCAAACAAGTGGAGATTGAGTTAGACAAGGAGTAGACCTGCATGGATGTGGGTCTGTTTTTTTGTTGTAGATCACGAGTAATTTGGATGAATGAGGGGGTCTATGGTGTTATTTTGACTAACTTTTCCATATGTTAGGAGAATGCTGTTTAATCCAGGCTTTATTGTGACTGACTTTCCCATATGTTAGGAGAATCCTGTTTAATTCAGGGTTTATTTTGACTAACTTTTCCATATGTTAGGAGGATGCTGTTTAATTCAGGGTTTATTGTGACTGACTTTCCCATATGTTAGGAGAATGCTGTTTAATTCAGGCTTTATTGTGACTGACTTTCCCATATGTTAGGAGAATCCTGTTTAATCCAGGGTTTATTTTGACTGGTTTTTCCATATGTTAGGGGAATGCTGATTAATCCAGGAGTTATTATGACTGATTTTTCCATATGTTAGGAGAATCCTGTTTAATTCAAGAGTTATTATGACTGATTTTTCCATATGTTAGGAGAAACCTGTTTAATCCGGGGTTTATTTTGACTAACTTTTCCATATGTTAGGAAAATCCTGTTTAATCCAGGGTTTATTTTGACTAACTTTTCCATATGTTAGGAAAATCCTGTTTAATCCAGGGTTTATTTTGACTAACTTTTCCACATGTTGGGAGAATCAGGTTTAATTCAGGATTTATTGTGACTAACTTTCCCATATGTTAGGGGAAAGCTGTTTAATCCTGTGCTTATTATGACTAACTTATCCATTTTTTAGGTGAATATAGTTTAATCTGGTGCATATTTCAACTAACTTCTCCATTTAGCACTAAGAACTGCTCCAGCCAATAAAATATAAAAAAATACATCCTCTAGTCGTAAGACCTTGGTTCACTGAATACAATTTACAAGCGGTAAGTTTGTCCCGCGGTTAGTACAACTTTAGTGACTGGAGGATGTTTTTAGATGAGTGTTATTTTAGGTTACATATTTTTAGGACTGTCATTAGCAGCACCAATTGGTCCTGTAAATGCTGCCCAGCTGGACCGTGGTATTAAGAATGGTTTCTTCCATTCTTGGCTTGTGGGACTTGGGGCCACGATCGCAGATGGAGTTTACATGCTGCTCGTATTTTTAGGAGTCGTCCATTTTCTTGAAATTCCATTTATGCAGACATTTCTTTGGTTATTTGGTTTCTTTGTGTTGGTCTACACTGGGTTTGAAAGCATCCTTGGTGCGAAAGAGGCTGCATCAATGGACCCTGTTGAACGAACTAAGGAATCATATTCTAAATCCTTCTTTTCTGGCTTCTTCATCTCTTTGTTCAATCCACTAACAATCTTGTTTTGGTTAGGTATTTTCGGTTCTGTGTTAGCTAAAACCGTGAATAACAATGACATGTCAACCGTCATCTTATACACTGGAGCAATCTTTATTGGGATTACTGTATGGGACCTAACAATGGCAATGTTATCGAGTAATTTACGACGTTTCCTCACCAGTAAGTTCCTAGTTACGATATCTGTTCTGTCTGGAATTTCTTTAATTGGTTTTGGCGTGTACTTTGGCATTCAAGCTGCTACTGTTTTATTTTCGTGAAAACAGATGGCATCTTCGGTTTCTTCGGTTTTTTCCAATGTTGCTTCATGAAGAGTGTGACAATGGCAATGATGCCAACAAATGCGATACTTACAAAGAAACCAGGTCGACTAAGAGCATCAAACAAGGTTCCGAATACTGCCAACATGACGAGAGCAACACCGACAAAACGTTTCACATTATCACCAGTCGTAACTTCATGAATTTTACCATAGGAACCGATGATAAATAGCCAATTGTACAACAACATTAGACCGGCAGCGGTTGTAATATATTCATAAATCTTGCCAGGCATAATAATTGCTAAAATAATTGATACGATAATCCCTGTAGTCGTTAGCAAGATGGCATTAATAGCTATTGTCCCGTTTTTAATCCGTTTTGCTAAGCCAGCAGGTGCATCTTCATCCTCTGATAATGTAACTAAAATTCGAATCACAGCAAAAAACGAAGCAACCATTGTTGAAAACCCGGCGATAATAAATACGCCATTAAAAATATGAGTCATAAACGGAACGTTATAATTAGCTAAAGCAGTAACAAAGGGGCTTGTGTCATTCGTAATTTTATTGACAGAAACCATAACTAATGATAATCCAATTGAAGCTACATAAAGGCCGGTAAGGGATATTAACATGACCTTTCCGGCCTTTAGTGATTCTTTCATGTCATTTAAGCGAATGGCTAAAAGCCCAATAATTTCAATTCCACCAAATCCATAAAATCCAAAGATTAGTGATGGCAAAAAGCCTCTAACGCCACGTGGGAAAACATCCTCATATGTTCTTGGAAGGGCATTTGGATCATTAGCACCTCCAAATAATCCAATAAGCGCAATAATCGCTAAAATAATAAACATGACGATCGCCGCAAGCTTTAGGACGGCTAGTAGATTTTCGATACGGTCAAATCCTTTAGAACCAGCTAAAATGACTAACAATCCTAACACTGCGTAAATACAAGCAAAAATCCACAAAGGAATGTCTGGAAACCAAAATTTTGTAAAGATTGATAAAGCAGTTAACTGACTTCCCATAATTAACATTTCTGAAAGGAAATACACCCAACCGCTACTAAAGCCAGCCCAACGGCCATAAGCTTGTTTTGCATATGTACGAAATGATCCTTTTTGTGGATCGGCAATCATCATTTTCGCGAGAGCTTCGTAAACAAAATAAGTTCCTAAACCAGCTAATGCATAAGAAAGCAAAACAGAAGGTCCCGCCATATTAATGGCAATACTTGAACCAAGGAAAAAGCCTGTCCCAATTGTACAAGCAACCCCTAACAGAGAGAGTTGCCACCAAAGTAATGGTTTTTCCTGTGTCTTCTCTTTAGATGTTGATTTCAAAACAAGTCCCCCTTTCTCATTCTTATATTTTTCGATAAAACGAAAAGTTTATGTAAGGAAGGGGTATTTGTTTTTTAATAGTACTGATACTCTACTTTAATTGTTGAGGAAATTGTTATCTCACCTGGTTGAATTGGAGTCGTTTCAGCTTTGGCTAGCATGGGTGTTACATAAGGAATAGGAGGAGAAGGATGTACTGATACTTCTTCAATCTTATATGGAATAGGGTTAAGGTTAACTGGTAATTGGGATGTTAAAGACAGTGCTTTTTGAGTAGCGTTATGAAGTGCCATTTGAAGTGCATGATGATAGTAAACTTCAGGCTGGGCCACTGTGAATTCAATGTTCGTTACGCTATTTGCTCCAAGACTTACGGCAAGATCTACAACTCGACCAGTTTGATCAATTTCTTCCACTTTAATTAATAGTTGATGGTTTACTCTATAGCCCCGGAAAATTTGGGTCCCATCTTGATAATCGTATAGGGTTTCAATTCGATAGACAACCGTTTGAATGTTCTCTTTCCTTATTCCAAGTTGCACAAGGCCAGTAATAACGTTAGAGATAATGGTTGTATTTTCTTCCTGGGCTTGCTGAAGATTTCGGTTTTCTGTGATAGCACCCAGGGTTATATTTGCTTGATCGGGTGTGACTGAAATAGTTCCTTCACCAGTAACCTTAAGACATTTTAACGAATTGAACATAAGGATAGCTCCTTTATAGGGAATTTTTTATAAAGGTATTAAAAGTTCCCATTTTTCAGAACTGCCTATTTACAATATTTTTACATCGTGTTAATCTGTATTTACAAGACGTACTAATAAAATAGTACGTTAAATAAAATTAGTACGGAGAGTGTTTACTATGGGTGAAAAAATAACGATAGAACAATCAAAATTATTAGGGAATGCGACGAGGGTGAAGATTATTAGTACGATTGCTGAGACACCGAGGACTGCAAAACAGGTAGCTACAATTTTGGGTCAATCTCCAGGGAATATTCATTATCACATGAAGCAACTATTTGAGGGTGGGCTAGTTGATTTAGTCGAGACAAAGGAGATTAACGGTATCACTGAAAAGTATTATCAATCGAAAGCGAAATGGTTCGATGGAGGTCCAGATACTAGTGACCCGGCTTTAGCAGAAAACTTCCAATCAGACTTTTCTACGAAATTGAATTTACGCTTACAGCTAACCGAAGAAGAAAGAGATCAATTGACAGAAGAGTTTAAGGCATTATTAGAAAAATGGGTAAAACAAACTGGGAAAAATGAAAATGCAAAAGAATATGCGATTGGTATTCAAATAGTTGATACGGTAGAAAAGGAGTAGGGGCTATGAGCAGTTACTTATCGATTTTCCAAAACAGAAATTTTCGCGCACTATTCTTTGGCAGAATTATCACAAATATCGGTGATAGTCTTTACGCCGTAGCAGCGATGTGGTTGGTATTTGAATTGGGTGGCTCGACCTTATATACAGGCTTAGCTGGCTTTCTTTCATTTTTCCCAAGAATTATTCAATTTTTATCAGGTCCGCTGATCGATAGATATGCGCTAAAGTCGATCTTAGTTATCACCCAATTCATTCAATGTATCTTGTTATTAATCATACCGGTTGCAGCTTATTTTGATTTTTTAAGTGTGACGTTAGTGTTAATTGTTACCCCTATTATTACGACTTTCAATATGTTTGTGTACCCAGCTCAATCCGCAGCCCTTCCGAAAATACTTGAAGATCATCAGTTAATGAAAGGTAACTCACTGTTTACTTTTGCTTACCAAGGTGTTGAAATGTCCTTTAATGCCATTGCCGGGATCTTAATAGCAAGCGTTGGTGCAGTGACCATCTATTTTATAGATTCTTTGACCTTTCTTATAGGTTTGCTAATTTTTCTACAGATTCGTCTCCCAGATAATAGAATTCATTCAAAAGAGAAAGATTTAAAACAATTTATACGAACCTATCATAATGAATTGCTTGAAGGTGCTCAATTGTTGTTTAAGACATTCTTATCTAGATTGCTATTAGGGGCCATTGTCTTAAATATGGTCATTGGTGCCACCTTTGTTGTCTTGCCAGCCTATGCCTCTGAGCAAGGAGGACCAGAGATATATGGGTTTCTTTTAATGGCAGCAGCACTCGGTTCGTTAATGGGTGCCTTGCTTGCGCCATTCCTAAAATTAGAACGATTTAAAATTGGTAGTGTATATGCTGGAGCCTTTGGTTTAGCAGGTATTTTATGGGCATTATCTATGATTATGCCATGGACTTGGCTTACAATCCTTGTGTTTGGCTTAGGGTGGGCTCCAGGTGGGGCGACGAATATCCTCATCAATACGGTCATTCAAAGGGTCATCCCTAAAGAAATGTTAGGAAGAGTATTTTCAACCGCTGTTAGCATGAGCGGAATTGCGATGCCAATTGGTTCGTTACTCGGTGGGGTTATTGGTGCGTTTGTAGGTAGTACCGTAATTATTTTCACGAGTGGACTTATTGTAATAGGTATTGCAATTTTTTGGATGGTTGATAAGGTATCACGAACCATTCCTTCTGGGGAAGAATTAAATTCTTCTCACTTAAAATTAAAGAATAATTCAAAACTTACCTTTACAGCGTAACAGTGTTATGTTACATTTAAAACAACGAAACAGAGCTGGAGGTGAAAGCGATGGAAGAGCAATTAATCTCAAAGAAAGACCTGCTAAACGAAACGGGAATTTCTTACGGTCAACTGTACCGCTGGAAGCGGAAAAACCTTGTACCAGAAGATTGGTTTATACGAAAATCTACATTTACGGGGCAGGAGACGTTTTTTCCCCGAGATAAAATTCTCGAGAGAATTGATAAAATTATAAATTTGAAAGACGGCTTATCTCTTGATGAGTTGGCCGATATGTTTTCGGGAAGTCCAACAGATCTCAGGTTATCAAAAGAGGAATTGGTGAAACGAAACATTGTTTCGTCAACTTCGCTAGATATATTTTCTGAGCAATTCGGATTAATCAATGACTTCTCATTTGATTTTATTTTATATGTGTACGTACTAGATGAACTGCTCCTTAGTGGCGAAATCAGTTTGCAAGAGTCTAAACAGGTACTACAAACGCTCAAGGATCATTATCCAAAGACAAAAGAGCGAAGTTGCGAGTTAGTGCTAATCCGAAAAATGGGGATAGCGATCGTCCTGTTAGTACCTACTAGTGAACAATTATTTATTGAAGGAACAGCTAAGATTGCCGTTAGGCTACCACTTAGTAAGGTGATTGAGAGGTTGAAGAAGAAAGTATTAATTGGAGGGTAGAACCGATGGCAGACATTAAAATTATTGGAGAGGGAAGATCCCAAGGTGGACATTTTCAGAAAGTCAAAGTGGTTGGGACAGGAAGGATTACAAGTGAACTACATTGTGAGCAAGTAAAACTGTTTGGTGAAGGGAAATTCGAGGGAAATACCTCCGTTAGTCGGTTTACGATGTTTGGTTCAGTCTCTATGAAGCAAAGTTTAAAAGCAAAATTGGTAAAGGTTTATGGAAAACTAGAGGTAGAAGAGACCTTCCAATCTGAGATCGCAAAAATCAAAGGATGGACCAATGTAGATGGAGATGTGTCAGTGGAAAAGTTAGACGTCACTGGTGGCCTGAAAATTAAAGGACTTTTAAATGTTGGACAGTTAACGATGAATTTACAGCACGAACCTAGCAAAATTAATGAAATCGGCGGAGAGAAAATAACGATTAAGAGCAGAAGTTTAAATCCGTTTCGAAAGTCACAACGCCTTGACGTTCATGTTATTGAAGGAGACAAAATTTATCTAGAACACACAACAGCTAAGATTGTTCGTGGAAATGAGGTTACTATCGGGCCTCACTGTGAGATAGAGCATGTAGAGTATAAAACAACTCTAAAAAAAGATAACAAGTCCACGATTGGAAATGAGAAAAAAGGAAACTAGAGAGGTGAATACAATGGAAACAAAAAAAGTAATAGGTGACTTAGTGATTAATGGAAACGGTAGTACGGCTGGTGGAACGTTTGCCAAGGTAAGGTTAAATGGCAATGGGAAAGTTCATGGCGACGTAGAATGTGAGGATTTTGAAACAAACGGCTCTAGTAAGATTGAGGGAAATGTTACAGCAACGAAAGCTGTGATTAACGGTAGTAGTAAATTTGTTGGGGACGTAACGACAGGGAATTTCCTGATTAATGGTAGTGCCGCAATTGATGGTGAACTAGCTTTTGAAAAGTTAGAAGTGAAGGGCGCGAGTAAAGTTACGAAAGGTGTACGTGGTGAAAAACTAGTCGTTGAAGGCTTATTAAAAGCAGGTGGCGATTGTGAGGTTGAGGAAGCTTTTTTCCAAGGGAGCTTTACGATTGACGGACTTTTAAATGCTGATAAAATTGAAGTGAGTTTGCATGGTAGATCATATGCGAAAGAAATTGGTGGAGAAACCATCTCTGTTCGTAAAGGCAGCACTACATTAGGTCTTGATAAACTTTTTAAAGTATTGTCGCGTGAGTTAACGGTTGACGTGATTGAAGGAGACGTTATTGAACTAGAATACACGAAAGCAAAGGTGGTTCGTGGCAATACGATAAAAATCGGGTTAGGCTGTGACATCGATTTGGTTGAATACAAAGATCAGTTGCAGACGAACAAGAGTGCAAACGTCGGAGAAAGCAGAAAAATGGATTAGCGGATACAAGGAGTTTTGATTTTTCAAGACTCCTTTTTGATAATATTGACATAGGTTGACGAAATTCTGTAAAGTATACTCGAAGTACATACATAACAATAGTGGGGGTTTTCATAATGACTACACCAGATATCCGTAAGGTTGTTCTATTAAACGCATCAATTGAAAAGGTTTGGAATTCAGTAGCTACTTCTGAAGGAATTAGTTCTTGGTTTATGGAAAATGATTTTAAACCGGAAGAGGGATTTGAGTTCACCATCCACTCACCGTTTGGACCAACTTCTTGTAAGGTCTTAAAAGTGGAAGAACCAAATCACGTTGGAATTACCTGGGGAGAAGCGGGTTGGGAAGTATCGTTTGATTTAAAACAAGTAGAAGATCAAACAGAACTTACGATGGTTCACTCTGGTTGGGGTGCTCCAGATGAGAAAATTCAAGGGCCAGGACCAGACATGACAAATTTACAAATTAGAACGACAATGGACATGGGTTGGGATGGACTACTAAATAACGGTCTTCGAAATGCGGTTGAGAAATAATATTGATTTGGACTTAGGGAAAATCCTAAGTCCATTTTTAATCCAGGTAAAAAAATTTAGGTTAACGAAGGATTTTTAAAGGATATAAGAGGGAAATGGCGAATAAATCTACTACTATCCATAGGAAATGAGGGATTTAGTTGACTCAGCAAAATTGGAGTGAATTTGAAACATACTTAGCTAAAACAATGAAAGAACACCATATCCCTGGCTGTGCCGTGGCCGTATCACAAAAGGGTAAGGTCATTTATAAAAAAGGTTTTGGTTATCGTGATATGATCACAAAACGACCTGTAACACCAGAAACGATCTTCGGTGTTGCTTCCGTAACCAAATCTTTTACGGCACTGTCTATCATGAAACTTGAGGAAGAGGGGCATTTGTCGGTTGACGATCCTGTTGTGCAACATCTACCAGAGTTTAAATTAGTAGGTGTTGAAGATATTAGCACAATAAAAATCCACCATTTACTCACTCATACAACAGGCCTTGCACCAATGTTTCGTCGTGAAGAATTACGAAAATTAAAGCATCATATTGCTTACCTTGCCGATAAGGAATATGAACGATTAGGTGAACCGGGAGAATATTTTAGCTATTGTAACGATACATTCTTACTTCTAGGGGCAATCATCGAAAAATATACAGGGAAATTGTATCGTAGATATGTGACCGAATCGATTCTAAACCCCTTGGGAATGTATCGTTCGACACTTAGCATTGATGAGCTAGGAAAGTATGAAAATGTCTCTATTCCATATGATTACAACAAAAAAACACTGCAACTAGAAGAGAAACCTTGGCCAAAGCTAGGGAATTATGAGATTGGTGGCGGAATTAGATCTACAGTTTTAGATTTATTAGAGTATGGACAAGTATACATTAATGGTGGCAAAGGGTTATTGTCAGAAGAAAAGGTTAAGAAAATGTGGGAAAATCCTTTTAAGGTCAGGGAGAACACATATTATGGTTTCGCCTTACAAGTTACTCCCAATTATGCCAATGGAACATTAATAGAACATGGTGGGGGCCAACCAGGTGTTTCCTCAAATTTCGGATTTATACCTGAACAAAAACTGGTCGTTTCAGTACTGTGTAATGTTTCTAATGTTCCTGTAGATGAAATTTGGTTGGCTGCGGTAAACACAGCACTTGGTTTACCAATGGATCAAAAGCGCACAACTGAGCCGGTTTATGAGATTTCTGAAGAAAGACTCAGCCAATTTTTAGGTGCATATGATAGTTCAGAGGGCGGGAAAGCCGTAATTTTCTTAGAAAATGGATTGCCAATGCTTGAGGTTAATGAAGAAACATTTGCTCTAAGGGCAAGTAATGAAAACACTCTAGTTATAGAGAGTAATGGAAAGCCGTTAACATTCTATACGACAGGCAATGACAAGGCGTGGGGACTATTGCTAGGTTTTAGAGTTCTAACAAGAAAAAGAAGCTGGGTGCCAGGCACCTAGCCTTTCTTCATCTCACTAATAACAAACGCAAGCTCTTCATTGCCGAACATCGATAATACCGCTAATAATGTATCTGTTGCTATATAATCTGATTCTTCTTTTGTAACAGTGTGCTCAATTGCATCATTCAAAGCGGTGTTATTTTTTTGGTTAGGATACGCTTGTTCATAGACTTGCTTAGGATCTAAATTGTGATTAATACACCACTGGGCAAAAATGAGAATCATCATTTTCTCATCTCGTTGATAGTTTTCAATTACTTCATTTTCCAAGTGAACCACACCTCTCATGAATTTAATTATATAAAATCGAACGTATGTTTTCAATGGGAAATTGCTTTACATGAAAGGAAATCCAAATCATCAGTAAATGGCCGATAGATCATTCGTAAAAAAAGGTTTGCTAGAGAGGCACGGAATGGAGGGGAATAGCTTGAATTTTTTTCAAGAAACAATTGAAACTGAGGAAGCTTTACGATTATTTACTGGAGAACCAAGTGACTTAGTCAAGTCAAAGGTTATCAACCATATAGATCATCATGTAAAGAACTTCATTGCAAAGTCACCTTTCTTGATGATTTCTACATCAGATACTAATGGATTATGCGATGTTTCACCTAGGGGAGATGCTTCAGGTTTCGTACATATTCTGGATGAGAAACACTTTGTAATTCCAGAGAGACCAGGAAATAAAAGAGTTGATACGTTAAGAAATATTATAGCAAATCCTCAAGTAGGGCTACTGTTTATCATTCCGGGGTTAGAAGAGACTCTCAGAATAAACGGAAAAGCTTGCGTAACGAAAGATGAGAAGATACTAAAAGAAATGTCAGTGAATGGTAAACTCCCGTTATTTGGGATAGGTGTTGAAGTAGAAGAGTGTTTCATCCATTGTGCGAAAGCATTTAAACGTTCAAAACTATGGGATGTAAGTAGTTGGGAAGAAAGAGATTTACTACCCTCGGCTGCACAGATACTTTTTGATCATGCAAAGCTGCCTCAGACAACGGCAGAGAACATTAAGGAAAGACTTCAGAATAGTTATCTTAACCAGCTTTATTAAAGCACAAGGCTGTTTTCGCAAAGTTTGTTGCTTTAAAAATACTTAGAATTCACAACTAATTTAGTAAGTAGTGCTCCTTTCTTACATAATTTATTGGCGGATATTTCGATTATTTTAGGGGGGAAAAGCCACAATGTTTACGAAAAGAGCCAAGCACAAAAAAAGGACTCTTTAAGTGAGTCCTTTTTATGTAGTTAATTCCTGTAATTCTTCTTCAAAGTAGAAGGTTTGTGGGTGTTCCTTAACCGTATAGGAATATCTCTTCATGTTTGGAACGTAACTAAACTTGTTAATAGTTACCGTTTCCCCAGTTGATTTAAGGGTAGCTTTATCGTTGGACTGAAATTTATTTTTGTTTCGCAATTAGTTACCTTCTTTCTTTGTAATTATTTTATTATCTCATAGTTTGCCCATGTTGACTATTTTTCTTCTTCTTAAAAAGATTATTCACTGAAAAAAAAAGCTATGACTGCTCACTTTATTAAGTTTTTAAAGGGAAAACCATTTTCTTGGAGAATAAGAAGAGAGCGCCTTTTTGTCAGCGCTCTATCTTTATTTGGTATTAGACAGTTGGAGTTACCCAAGCAGCCCCGATGATTACTAATAAGATGAAAAGAACCACGATTAACGCGAAACCACGGCCAAATCCACCTGTATGCGCTACAGGAGCAGCAGCTGGGTAGCATCCAGCTCCATAACCAGCACCATATCCGTATCCGTACATTAACTAACACCACCTTCCTGTGAAGTTACTACAGCATATGCACTAGTTTGCAACTAGGTATTAGATATTTGCGGATTAGACAATAATTGGGCAGATGCACATATAATTAGGACTAACATAAATAGTGTGATAATGTAAAAACTAATAAATAAAAAGTTTTTAGGAACAACCATCTCCTCTCAATACATTGATCATTTACATAGAAAGGAGAGTAAAATGATAAATCGAATTGAGAATTTATATCCAATTGCAGTGGAAAGAACGAAGACAAAGGTTTTAGAAGATATTGATCGCTTTCTTGAAACCCATGAAGTGGCTCCAGATTTTAAAGATTATAAAAAAGAACGTTATAAATATTTGGGTGAAATTTGGTTTAACATTTGGCTTAACTTAACAAATAATGATGTGCCAAGAAAAGAAAAAAAACGGCTATTAAGTGAAAATGGCTATGAAGTAGAGAATGTAGATAAAAAGCTCATTAATAAGTTGTTTCGTAATGAAATGATGTTATTTTCCCCTTTTGACGTGGTGGATTGGTTAGTAGTTCAATTTGAAAATGATTCGGATAGATGGAAACAAAGACATCCTGTTGCCAGAGCTAATTTTTTAAAGCGACTAGAGGAAGAACGATTAGCTCAAAAAAAACACGTCCTCTATGACCAAATTGAACTTGTAGCAACCGAGTCAATTGATGAGGAATACGATACGTTTTATTTGTTTGTTAGGAATTTCGTTTCGTCAATACTGGTTAAGGATCTTAGGGAAAACTCGAAGTATTCGCAAGTTGAAGCCTATAAAATCGAAGAAAAGTTAGTGGAGCAGGGCAAGTTTGATGCATCTAAGTACTCGACCATGGAAACATTTTTTCAAGAATTAACAGGTGCAGTTCATAAGATGTACCGATGGGAATATGAGACCTACAGTTACCGTTATGTCGCACTGATTGATGAATATGTTTCAGAAATTGTCTCAAATTGGGTATTAGGCAAACTACCATCAACTGTTCTTGAGGAATTTGAACAACTCACTGGTCTAAAATTGACTGAAAATGTGTTAACTGAGATTTTAGATGACTATATAACTGCGCTTCAATCGGATTATTTTTTAAAGATTGAAGAAGAGTATATTGAGGATTTACTAAAGCTTGTGGACATTCCGTTTGACCTTGATGATCACGAGCAAGTATATGAAGATGACTTACGGAATCGGGAACGAAGGAAACAAGAAGAATTAGCTGAAATTGAACGGAAGAAGGCAGAAGAAGCAAGAATGCTTGATGATATTTTCGGTAGAGAATATAGTCCATCAACTGGGAGAAATATTCGCTATGTTCTTCATATTGGTGAAACGAATACCGGGAAAACTCATCACGCTCTAAATGAAATGAAAAAAGCTGACACTGGTCTTTACTTAGCACCGCTTCGGTTATTAGCCTTAGAGGTGTTTGATAAATTGAATAAAGAAGGAGTACCTTGTGGTCTAAAAACAGGGGAAGAAGAAAAAGAGGTGGAAGGGGCAAGTCACCTAGCTTGTACGGTAGAGATGTTCCACGAGAAATCGTTTTTTGACATTATTGTGATCGATGAAGCACAAATGATTGCAGACAAAGATCGCGGGTTTTCTTGGTACAAAGCGATAACAAAAGCAAATGCCCGGGAAGTTCATATCATTGGTAGCTGGAACGCTAGAGAAATGATTGTTGAGCTATTGGGTAATTCGAAAATAGAAATTCATGAGTACTATCGGGATATCCCGTTAGTAGTTGAAAAAAAGGAATTTAATATTAAGCATACGAAAAAAGGTGACGCACTTGTTTGCTTTTCTAGAAGACGTGTTTTGGAAACAGCGTCAAAGCTTGAAAATGACGGTCATTCAGTTAGCATGATCTATGGCAGTATGCCACCTGAAACACGGAAAAAACAAATTCAACGATTTAATACTGGCGAAACAAAGGTCATTGTAGCCACAGATGCGATCGGGATGGGACTAAACCTACCCATCCGCCGAATTGTATTTTTAGAAAATGAAAAGTTTGATGGGACGAGAAGGCGACGTTTGACTTCCCAAGAAGTGAAGCAAATTGCTGGGCGAGCTGGTCGTAAAGGGATTTATGATACCGGGAAGGTTGCCTTTACAAAAGATATCCGAACAATGGAACGATTGTTAGAGCAGGAAGATGTATTAATATCAACGTTCGCAATAGCACCAACAAATTCGATTTTTGAGCGATTCCAAAAATATTATCGTGATCTCAGTAAATTTTTTGAGATGTGGTATAAGTTTGAAAGTCCAAAAGGAACGAAGAAAGCTTCATTATCGGAAGAGCGAGAGTTATATGCAACGATCCGTGATACAGAGGTGGAAGGTCGTCTTTCGATGATGGATCTTTACGGATTTTTACACTTACCATTCTCCAAGAAGGATCCAGAGTTAATCAAGCAATGGCGCGATACGATGTTTGCGATTGTTCGAGGCAAGGATTTACCAGAGCCCGTGATTAAAAGAGGGACTCTTGAGGAGCTGGAATTGTCATACAAGACGTTAGGGTTGCATTTGCTGTTCTTATATCGATTGAACAGAGGAACAGAGGCTATTTACTGGGAACGTCTACGGCAGGAAATTAGCGATCATGTTCATGAACGATTAAAAACAGATGTAAAAGCATTAACGAAGAAATGCAAAAGCTGTGGTAAGATCCTTCCGTGGGATTTCATTTTTCCAATTTGCGATGCATGCCACGCTCAGAAGAAGCGCAGAAGTTATTATGAGGAATATTAGTTCTATGGGGAGAAGGCGCATGAGTGATTGCGTCTTTTTCTTTTTTGATGTGGTGGGGAGAGCGGGAAGTAGAGTTGTAAATAGGAGTAGTAAGAAAGCTGCCGATAAAGGATCTCAGTTACAAAATTCTCCTAAATAATGGTAAATAGGAGTAGCAAGGTAGCTGCCGATTACACTATTTTCCTAAATAGTGGAAAATACAGTAAGTGAGAAGGATCTCGGTTACACAATTCACCTAGATAATGGTAAATAGGAGCAGCAAGGAAGCTGCCGATTACACTATTCTCCTAAATGGTGGAAAAAACAGTAAGTGAGAAGGATCTCGGTTACACGATTCGCCTAGTTAATGGTAAATAGGAGCAGCAAGGAAGCTGCCGATTACACTATTCTCCTAAATAGTGGAAAATACAGTAAGTGAGAAGGATCTCGGTTACACAATTCGCCTAGATAATGGTAAATAGGAGCAGCGAGGAAGCTGCCGATTACACTATTCTCCTAAATGGTGGAAAAAACAGTAAGTGAGAAGGATCTCGGTTACACGATTCGCCTAGTTAATGGTAAAAAGGAGTAGCATAACCATTAAATCAGCAAAGTAGCACTATATCATACAAAATAGGCGCTGCTTCTTTCAGTCAGCAACGCCTATCATGAATAAATTCCTTCCCTATACAGGTGCACCTGGAGTTCTGTATAAATATAGAGCTCCTAAAATAACCAATAAAATTACGACTACGACAACTAAGGCAATGCCAAAACCAGCACCGCCTCTAGCTGGTGCAACTGGGTAGGCTGGAACGTAGGCAGGAGCAGCCATCGGTGTAGGACAGCAAGGATCATACATATGTGCAGCAGGATAAGTTGGGGCACCATAATATCCCATACAAACACCCCTTTCTTAGGTTATAGTACAAATTATGATAGTAAACAGATAAATGTTATAGGCAAAAAGCTAGTTTTTAGTGCCCTATTCCTTCTAGGTAACATAAAATAACCTATCATATCCCTAAAGGGGGGATTTAAGTGAATCATAGACACTCTGTGAAACCAGGAGAAACATTAATAAGTATTGCCGAAGACTTTCGTATACCTGTGCAGTCTCTAATTTCAGCTAATGCCATTGCTGATCCAAATGTGATTTATGTTGGCCAACAGATTTCAATTCCTGGAATTCCCGATCCTAGTACCATTTATTACTCAATTTTGGTATCTATAAGTAATCGCACATTAACTTTACGGAAACATACTGATATCGTAAAAACGTTTCCAATTGCTGTTGGGCGAATTCTCCATCAAACTCCTACTGGAGAGTTTGTTATTATCAATAAGGCTCCTAATCCAGGTGGTGTTTTTGGAACGATGTGGATGTCATTATCCAAAAAACACTATGGAATACATGGAACAAACGACCCTTCATCGATAGGAAAGGCTGTATCTAAAGGTTGTATACGTATGTACAACCATGACGTAAATGAACTTGCTAGTATCGTCCCGATCGGAACGAAAGTCATCATTCGTTCATGATTTATTAAATATTTCTAGTCCATTTCTATAAATAAGTATGTTAGAATAAACGGACTGAGAATATTGTCACATATAAGGATGAGACTTAAATGATTATTGATAAATTTATTAGCATAACTGGAGTTTGTTCTAGAAGAGAGACAAAACGCCTAATCGCAGCTGGTAGAATTACGATTAATAATACCATTTGTCGCTATGGGGACTCAGTTGGACCTAGTGATCAAGTTTTAATTGATGGTAAGCCGATTGAAGGAAAAAAAGAAAACGTCTATATTATTTTAAATAAGCCTGCTGGGATAACATGCACGGCTAGTAAAGAGGTTAAAACAAACCTCATTGACTATATGGATTATCCTGAACGGATTTTTGCCGTAGGTCGATTAGATAAAGAATCGGATGGGCTTCTGCTTATGACGAACGACGGTGACATTGTTAACGAAATTCTTCGTTCTGAAAATAATCATGAAAAAGAATACATTGTAACGGTAAATAAACCAATCACAGATGAATTTATACAAGGGATGTCCTCTGGGGTAGACATTATGAATACAACAACGAAACCATGTCATGTGTCTCGAGTCAGTGACAATGTGTTCCGAATTATTTTAACACAAGGTCTTAACAGACAAATTCGGAGAATGTGCAAAGTGTTTGGCTATCATGTGGAGCGACTGCAACGAATTCGGATCATGAACTTAATGATTAAAGATTTACCAGTTGGTGAGTGGCGGTATTTATCAGAGAGTGAATTGAGTGAACTTAAAACGTTGTTAGATTAATGGAAAACACTTAATTATTTAAGTGTTTTTTATATGACTTTAAATGTGAAGTATTTCACAATTTATTCAAGAAAGAGTCGCAAGGTAGACACAGATTTTACTTTCACTATAAAACTGCCATGATATAGTAAAAGTAATAGAAGAAACAATTTATAAATTTCAGAGGAGTGTTGAAAATGAGAAAAATTAGTTTAGTTGTAGAGGGAATTATAGCATTTATTATCTCGTATCTTTCAATTTTTGCAGCATTAGCTGTCTTACCATCTTTTTTAGGAGTGATTGTAAATATCTACGGTGGTAACTATCAAAATGCAGGTACGTTGTTTACATTCTTAGTGTGTGCTGCAGTTTTGAGTTCAAACTTTATCATTAAACACTTACGAAGCTTAAATATCATACCAGCGAAATAATTCTTTTTTTTAAAGTAATTATGTGAAATGTTGAGCATAATAAAAAGCTGTTACTTCTAATTTAGAAACTAGAGGTAACGGCTTTTATTGATAATAATCAATTACTTTAAACGGAATGTTCTTACCATTAACAACCACGGAAAAACTCGCCTTAGGCTTTGACTTTTCAATGCCCTTAACAACTCTTCCACCAAAGTTGTTCCCCAGATTTAATGCTCCGCTCAAGTCTTTAATATCTAGTCGGTCAAGGTGATATGAGAGTTGGTCTAAATAAAACTCTTGTATATTAATTTCTTTAATTTCTTGAATATTGATATTTATTGTAATGTGCTTTTTCTCTGTTTCTCTTCTTTTAAGTTCTTCAATTATATCCTGAAAAGAAGGTACTTCTTTCTTAACCTCAGCATCCAAACTATCCACCCCCATTATTTATCCTATTTAGCTAGTCCACCTTTTATTATAAAATTTTTTAGAGTTTTTTCGCATATACATATGGAAATGGTATGGTGAATGGAGCGAGAATACATTTGAAGGAACCTATTAACTGGAAGAAAGTTCATGATGATATTGAAGAAGTACTAGGTGACGATTTTTGGGATGAGATGAAGGATGTGATCCCAAAACGTGGCCCGACTATTGATGTATATTGTAACGGTGAGAGAGTCGTTATTTTCGCAGAATTTCCAGGCATCGAGGTAGAAAACCATGTGAAGCTCAAAAAAGAGGGACAGTCTATAATCTTACATGGAGAAATTCCGTATCGTTACCCTTTTCCTAAAGCAGAATTGGAATTGTCCGAAAGGTTCACTGGAACGTTTCAGAGAAAAGTACTAATACCTTTTCCTTTTTCACTTCAAAAAATTGCTACATTCCAAAACCATGGCTTAGTGGAAATCCATATTTTGAAAGGGTGAGACGATGGTGGAAATACGTTTTCAAACGATTAAAATTGATACAATCTCCCAAACATCCGGTCTTTTTACGGGAGATAATTTTCAACATGGAGCTAAAGCGATCACTAAAATTAATGAGGGGCAGGGTTCTGTCTCTGGTGATCAAAATAAGATAAAAGATAATAAAAGCGTTGTGATTGAACTCGAAGCAAATGAAAAGTAAAAGGGAGGTCGAGCATGTCATCATTCTCTCCGAAGTTTGTCATTGGCAATATTCGAATTGGTACGATTGAAGGTGCCTCATGCGTAAATATGGGGAATAATTTTCCGAGTAATTTTCAGAGCAATAAAAAACATAATCAAGGTTTTGGTTCGATTACTGGAGACAACAATTCACTAGAGGGATTAAGGTCAATTTTATCAGACTCTCATATAATTGATATGATTACGAACTCACCTACTAGTGAAGATATACCAGAGTGGGTCCAAGAAATCATTAAGTCTAGGTTAGCAACGGAGAATGATGAGGAATTTGGGGGAAAATAGTTTTACAGAAAAGTCGGAAAAACACTTTCTATCGTGGTAAATATTCAGTAAAATAATGTATAAGCTATAGAAGTGGAGGTGACAACATGGAAGGGAAACCAAATCATTATGATGGCAGCATACAGAACAACGACACTTCAAATGCTAATTCTGTTAATGAACCATTTACGTTAACTGACGAAATGAGAGCAACTATTAGTGGCAATCCATACTTAGGGTCTGAAACCAAATAACTTAAAGCAAGAGCTGTCTTATAACGAGGACAGCTTTTTCTTATGTCGCATAGTATCCTTTTTTTCGCAAAAACTAAAATGCACAATTTTAAAGGAAAGAAGGAAGAATAATGACGAAGGTATTGTACATTACAGCACATCCTCATGATGATACGCAATCTTATAGTATGGCAGTTGGCAAAGCATTTCTTGATACATATAAGGAAGTAAATGCTGACCACGAAATAATCAATTTAGACCTATATAACGAAGATATCCCTCATATTGATGTCGACGTATTTAGCGGTTGGGGAAAATTAAGATCTGGACAAGCATTTGATGAGCTTTCTGCAGAGGAAAAAGGAAAAGTTGGGCGTTTATCGGAATTATGTGAGCAGTTTATTGCTGCGGATAAATATATTTTTGTCACACCATTATGGAACTTTTCATTCCCACCTGTCTTAAAAGCATATATTGACTCAATTGCTGTTGCTGGTAAAACGTTTAAATATACAGAGCAAGGGCCAGTTGGTTTATTAACGGACAAAAAAGCTTTGCATATTCAAGCGCGTGGTGGAATTTATTCAGAAGGTCCTGCAGCTCAAATGGAAATGGGTCATCGTTATTTAGATATTATGATGCAATTTTTTGGAGTACCTTCCTTTGAGGGATTGTTTGTGGAAGGGCATGCAGCAATGCCAGATAAAGCAGAAGAAATTAAAGAAAACGCAATCGCACGTGCTAAGGATTTAGCCCATACGTTTTAGTATTTAAAAGTGGCACCCTATCTGGAGAAAAGGGTGCTGTTTTCATTTATAAATCACCTTCAATTACAAATGGAATAGAATAAAAGAGTTGAGTCAAATAGGCAGGTGTAGCGATGAAAAGTCTAGTTTCATTCTCGAACATTGAAATTAATCGTATCACAAATTCTTCAGGAGTTTTTGTTGGAAACAATAGTAGTATGTACAAAACCTCAACGCTTCGAAATAAAATGGGGTTGGGCAGTGTTAATGGTGAGAAAAATCATTTTTCTAATAACCATACTAAACTTATGAACAGAATAATTAAATAAACATTTTTTTCTCAAAGGCTCTTTTCGTAAACATTGTGGCTTTTCTATCCTAAAATTATCGGAAAAATACCCTAGATGAAGATATCAGCCAATAAATTATGTAAGAAAAGAGCAATACTTACTAAATTAGTTGTGAATTCTTAATATTTTGTGTAAAAATCCGGTTTATGGGATTTTTACGAAAGCAACATACTTTGCGAAAACAGCCTTCTCAAAAGAAAGCGCCAGGGAGATTCCCTGACGCCTATTTTGCTATTTTAACACTTGTAGTAAGGAGCTTCTGAGGTTTGTTTACCCCTAAGCTGTGTAGCAGCATACCAATAATAATGATGCAAAGACCAATGGATGCAAAGATATTAGGGAATGGACTTGAAAGTAGCAACACTTCCCCAATCATGACAAAAATCACTTGTGTTGATTGTGTTGCTTCAACAGAGGCTAATTTATGATGATCGTTTCTTACTCTGTTAGTTGCCACGAAAAATAACGTAGTTGCAATAACGCCAGAACAAATAGCAACAATAGCGGATTGGATTACCTGGCCACTCGCTGGCGGTCCTACTTGAACGTAGCCGATAATCGCAATGATAAACCAAAACGGGAGACAGGCTAATGTCATACCTAGAACACGCTGAAACGTATCTAATTCTCCACCGCAAACATCCATCATTTTACGATTTCCGAGTGGGTAAGCGAAGGAAGCTACTAGAACAGGGAGTACACCAATAATTAGTAAGCTTAGTGTAATACTACCTAAGTTTTGAAGTTGTATTAATACAATTCCTATTAGGATAAATACAGAAATATATAGTGCACGAAGCGGAATTTTTTTACGAACTTTCTGGGTACCATGGGTTTCAAAAAATAAAGGACCTAGTAATATCCCAGCGACAATTGTTACTTGCCATGTTCCAGCTACTAACCATCCTGGTCCATAGGCAGCTGCGAACGTAATGGGTCCATAGAAAAGCACAAAACCCGTGAAACTCCATACTAACCAAGGGAGTGGTCGATTTTTCATCGCTTGAAACAGTGGTCTTAAGTTTTTCCGTAATAAAACAATCAGTATGAGTGGTGGAACCATAAAGAAAAATCGTAACGAAGAACTCCACAACCAACTACCACCAGAAAGCTCCATTGAGCGGTTTAAAATAAAGGTAACTGCGAAAAACATAGATGCAAGTATTCCTATCGCAATTTCTCTCATAATCATCACCTAACTCTCTCTCCAAAATACGTACTATTATCTTACGCCTCACGAAGAAAAATTGCTAGGAAAAATTTCCACACGAATGTAACATAAGTTTGTCCACCTTTTCATATAATTTTCTAACGAAGAATATTGGACGGTGGAGAAATGAGCGATGTTATTTACTTTGAGAGCGAGGACGGTAAAATTGTTGTAGCTGATGATTTTGTCCAAATTGCTCATGTGACGGTAAAGGTCAATGATTTAATGAGTGGAGAAGCCTATGTAGGAAAACCTGATCAAACGATCAACATGGCCTTGGCCTTGGTCGGGATTTTCTGCATCTTCTTAGGGAAAATTCGTGAGGGTCAACTCACAGATCTGATAGATATAAACGTTTTGTTTACAGCTTCTAATTATTTTGATTTGGCTGGACTAATTATTCTTTTGGTTACACTTTTAATTACTTTACCTCAAAAAGAGTATTATGCTCTTCAGTTTCGATTGAAAGATGGTAATAAAAAGAGAGTGATATTAAAGGATAAACAACATTATGTAAACATCCTCGAGATTAATAAGGCGATTAATCAGGCATTACGTTATGCTGATTATCGTAGACAATCGAAATAATTCAAAGGGTAACGGGTATATTAGGACAGGCAGTCGAACTCTTCTTGGAAAGACGCAATCATAGAAAAGGCATGCAGGAAAATTCCAGCGTGCCTATTCCTTTTATTCGTTATTCTCGCTACACACCTAGTTCAATCTTGTTTCCAGAAGGGTAGGTCGTAGTGAAATTGGTTACCTCATATCCTAACTTTTGAATGTTTGCTGCCACTTGGATTCTTGTTTCTTCATCTGGGAAAATAATGGTGAAGTGTGTTAGTCCTACACTGTTATCCAATGGTTTGGGTGCACCTAAACCGTTCCAAATGTTTGTCCCAATGTGGTGGTGATAGTTTCCGGTGGAGAAAAATAGCGCGTGATTTGCCATTCGAATGACTACTTCAAAGCCAAGTCCACGGCAGTAAAATTCTTCGGTCTTATCCATATCTGCTACATGTAAATGAATATGACCTAGGATTGTCTCTGGTGAAAGACCTGTCCAAGTCTCTCCTTTCCCTTCTGCAACAACTTCCATAAAATCTAGTGATTTATTTTCAGCTTCAATGAGACCATTCTGCCAGCGCCATGTGGAGGACGGGGTATCGCTGTATACTTCAATTCCATTCCCGTCTGGATCAGCAAAATAAATGGCTTCACTAATTTCGTGATTAGCTGCTCCTTGGATTTGAAAGGCCATTTGTGCTAAATGTTGAATAAACTTACCTAACTCTTTTCTACTTGGTAGGAGGATCGCAAAATGATATAAACCAGTTGTTCGTTCCTGCTTTGGAAGAATATCTTCTGGCTGTTCTATTGTTAAAATGGCTCGCGTGCCATCTGCCGTAAAACGAACTTTTGTCGATGTTTCTTCAAGCACTTGAAAGCCAACAATACTTTGATAAAAATCGATCGATCGTTTCAGATCTTGGACTTTCAATGTTAGTTCACTTACATAGGTATTAGGTTTTTGATGAAATCCAGACACTTATTTTCCTCCTTAGTGTTTCTAGATATTAGTGTAATTGTCAGTGAAAAGAATTACAACTCGTAGCATGCTTGTGTTTAGATTTGAAATAATAACAGTGAATGGAGGTGGAAGCAATGGCTAAAAACAGAAAGCGCGACAATCGTAAAAACAATGATGAAGTAAACGTTGAAAACGTTAATACTGAATTTGCAGAAGAAAATGATGCGCAAGACTTAAATTGTGATGATTGTAATGTAGATAATAACGATAAATAAACAAAGAAGCTATCGCAACAACTTGCGATAGCTTGTACACAACTTGAAATGAGGGTTTAATGTGGATAAAAAAGAGCGGAAACCAGTGCCTAATGTCTCTGGAAGTTTTCAAGTGTCTAGTGAGACACAGCAAGAAGGACTTCAAGAGGTAGAAGCTGAAAATAAATTAGATGAAGAGTCTATGTATTATGCCCGTTTATTTATGGAGGACTAAAGTGAAATACTCCCGACTCTTTTGACAGAGAAGGGAGTTCTTTTATTTTTGCCGCTCCATTAAATGAACTGCCACTAGATTGACATCAGTATCAGAAGAACGAAGGGTAAGTTTGCCAAAATAGATTTCTTCTGGATTTTTGCTTACTTCGTTGTACAAGATATATTCAAAGTGAATATCTGTATCGGAAACAGTAGCAGTGACCTGATCATATTTTACCGAAATGTACTGAAGAAATTCTTCGTTCTCGGTAGGCGGTGTAAATACATCATAGTAGGGAATTTCAATGCCTTCTATGATTGGGTGAGGGAGGTTTAAGGCTTCAAGACTTTCAAAAAACAGTTTGATTTCCTCATTTTCCTCACTAGTAAGTAATTGGGACTCGTTAAGCAAGATAATTTCTCGAATAAATAACTTTGTTTCTTCTTTTACAGTATCTTTTCCAATGAAAAAGAATGAACTAATGATAATCGATCCAATGATAAGAATAAAAAGGATAATTGCAAGTCGCTTCAATTCAACATCTCCTATGACTCTCCAAGTTCATCAATTAATTTTTCAGCTGCTCTTCGATAAAAATTACTGGTGCTCACTAATGTCGTGATTAACAAGGCTTTCTCCAAGTAATCACTATCTTTATGATTCGCTACTTGTTTTACATCTGCTGTTTTTTGGGCAAAATCCTCATAGAACCTTTCAATACTTGCTTCGAAAAGCTGAAGGTAAGAAGTGTAAAAGTCTTCAATGCTCATGTCTTTGGATTGGCTATTTAAGCCTTCGAGTGTCAATTTGATGTCATTGATTGATAGAGCTCCTTTCAATTGATAGATAAGACTAAGCAAAATCAGGTGCTCCTTGGAGTACTTTTTATTTTGGATTGGAAAAAATACTTTTCCCTTTGCGTAATTGTTAATCATTGTTTTCGTTAAAATTTTTTCATCTTCTGACCGTTTTGTCTCTCCATATGTATTTTCGAACAATTGAATGACCTGGTCCATATACAAATCAATATTTGGCATGTCGTCTAGGGGGATGATTTTATCTAAACCTAACTGCTTAATTTTATCGTCCATATTGATACCTCTTTTTTCTTTAATTATACGAAAAAAAACAATTAAAGTAAATGTTGACTAGATGATGGGTTATCTATATTATTATAAGTAGTTATAGAAACTACATAACATAGTTAAAGGGGAGTTTTGAATTGTATAATTATATCCGTGAGCCAATGAACGGTTTTACTCATCTAGCAGGAGCAGTGCTTTCATTTGTGGGGTTACTTGCATTAATTATAAAGGCATCAATGACTTCAGGGACCGCTATAGACATTGCTGCTGTTATCATTTTTGGGATTAGCATGACATTATTATATTCAGCATCGGCAACGTATCACATGGTGATTGCAAAGGATAAGGTCATTGCGTTTTTACGTAAAGTTGATCATTCGATGATTTTTATTTTAATCGCGGGGTCGTACACGCCGTTTTGTCTGATTAGTTTAAATGGTTTTACAGGATGGTTGTTATTTGGGATATTAAGCTTTTTGGCAGTGACTGGGATTGTTTTTAAGATGGTCTGGTTTAATTGTCCGAGATGGTTATCAACGGGAATTTATATTGCGATGGGCTGGGTAGCCATTTTTGTTTTTTCACCATTAGCTGAAAGTTTAACAGCGCTAGGGTTGGGGTTATTGGTTTTGGGAGGTATTTTCTATACAATTGGTGGAGTCATTTATGGTTTGAAACCAAAATTTTTAAGCTTCAAATACATGGGCTTTCACGAGATTTTTCATGTGTTCATCTTGTTTGGTAGTTTAGCTCATTTTTTATGTGTGTATTTGTTTGTCCTCTAGGATGTATATTAATGGTATAATAATCAAATTACGTTATTTGGAGGCAATATGTTAACTTTTGAAGAAAAACTTTCAATTATTGAGTCTTACCCTGAATTAACTCGCTATAATGTTTCAATGGGGCGAGTGAACTTTCATTTTGAAGAAAGCCAAAGCGATAAAAAGGTGGTTGTTTATCATCTTCATCCAAATGGAAATGGTTTCGTTTATGCTGGCAAGCTGAAAGTCCCTAAGAAAGATCCTAAAGGGATGGTAAATATCCGCAACTTCTCAGAAGAAGAGCTCAGATCTCTCATAGATCGTTCAATTGAGTCACTTCAATTAGATACAGTATTAGATGAAGAAGAAGTGTTTGAAGAAGAGATATGGGTAAGCAAAAAAGAAGGTCACACGCTTACCTTAGTTCTTGAAGATGACATGTGGAATGTGTATGCAGGTTCACTGTTAGATGGGACCTTTCCATCTTACAATGAAGCTAAGCAATATCTACTCGAAGAAGGGTTTAAGCCGAACCGTTAAGAGGCAAAGAGATGGCCACGTGTGTGACCATCTCTTCATTGTTACCCACTTTTCCTTATTACTTACAATCTGGGGCCGTAACGATTATTGTTTACCACAGAAACACCTCATTCCATTTTTGTTAAGAACAAATCTGAAATTTCTGGTCGCTGTGCAAACGAATCACCTCATCTTGTATATAAACATCACCTAAAGCGATGGGACTGGGTTCAGGAGAGCAGTTGATTTGCTGCCCTCGAATAATATGATGTCCTAATGAGAAAAATTTTATTATAAGCAAGTACTGTTAATGATTGTTAATAAACGAACGAAAAAACTATGTATAAAATGAGGGTAAACGATGACATTTCAAAGTTATAAATTAAGTGAGAACATAAAGAGAGCGCTCTCGGAGCTTCAATACCGAAAACCAACAGAAGTTCAAGAGAAAGTAATTCCATTAGCGCTTCAAAAGAAAGACCTTGTCGTCAAATCGCAAACGGGCAGTGGAAAAACAGCTTCATTTGCCATACCAATTTGCGAATTAGTGGATTGGGAAGAAAATAAGCCACAAGCATTAATTCTGTCACCAACGAGGGAGCTTGCTGTTCAAATTAAGAATGACGTAACCAATATCGGCCGCTTTAAACGAGTGAAAGCAACGGCTGTGTATGGTAAATCGCCATTTGATAAACAAAAATTAGAGTTGAAGCAAAAGTCTCATGTTGTTGTTGGAACACCAGGTCGCGTACTCGATCATATTAAAAAGGGAACGTTGACGTTAGACAAAATCAGCTATCTTGTGATTGACGAAGCAGATGAAATGCTAAACATGGGCTTTATTGAGCAAGTAGAGGCGATTATTAAAAGAACACCAATGACACGTGTCACAATGCTGTTTTCTGCGACCTTACCGGAAGATGTAGAAGCTCTAAGTAAAAAGTACATGCGAAAACCTGAAAAAATTGAAATACATGCGACAGGCATTGTCACTGAAAAAATTGACCATGTTGTGATGAAAGTCAAGGAAGCTGACAAGTTCGAGCTTTTAAGGGATGTTACAACAGTTGAAAATCCTGATAGCTGTATTATTTTTTGCCGCACACAGGAGCAAGTGGAACAGCTGATTGAGCAGTTAAATGAGTATGACTACCCTTGCGACAAGCTTCACGGAGGCATGTACCAAGATGATCGTTTTGCAGTAATGAATGATTTTAAACGAGGTAAATTTATTTATTTAGTAGCGACCGATGTTGCCGCACGTGGAATTGATATTGAAAGCATATCCCATGTCATAAATTATGATCTTCCTATGGAAAAGGAAAGTTATGTTCACCGTACAGGGAGAACGGGACGCGCAGGGAAATCAGGAAAAGCCATTTCTTTTGTTACTGAAAGAGAAGGCAGATTGTTGGCAGAAATTGAAGAATATATCGGATTTAGCATAACGAAAGTAGCTCCACCTACAAAGGAAGAAGTTACAAAAGGAAAAAACGCTTTTCAGGCGAAATTAAAAGCGCGTCCAACGATAAAAAAAGACAAAAGTGAGCAACTTAATAAAGATATCATGAAGCTTTATTTTAACGGTGGGAAGAAAAAGAAATTGCGAGCAGTTGATTTTGTTGGAACACTTTCGAATCTTCCAGGAGTTACGGCAGACGATATTGGGATTATTGAAATTCAAGATAACGTCACGTATGTGGATATACTTAACGGCAAAGGGCCAAATGTCATAAAAGAAATGAAAACCACTACTGTAAAAGGGAAGCTGCTAAAAGTACACAAAGCGAGAAAGTAAAAGCTCCTTAGGTTCTTCCCCTTAGGTGCCTGGCACCATAAATGGACGTTTTTTGTGAAAAGTCCACCTGAGAGAGACAGCTCTTGTGTTCAAAAAAATTTTTGGGTTAATCTTGTCAATCTTACCAGAATATGTTATGATATGCTCATCTTATTAGAAAGCGAGGGATGTTTTATGAAATCAATGACAACTAACAGACGATTAATTGTATATAAAACACAGCCCACTTGTGAAACTTTCTAGTTTGACGTTCTTAATTTTTAGATACGTACATTCACCATGGGCTGTGTTCACAGGCCATGGTTTTTTAATGACGACAAAAGGGGCCTATCTATGCATAGGCCCTTTTATTTATCTAAAAATTAGGAGGAACACACATTGAATTTAACACAATTAGGTTGGACTGAGGAATTAGAAAAGCAGTTTAATGAATATAAAAGCGAAGGATTGACAGTTGGAAGAATAGCTTTAGAACACAAAAGGATTTACCGTATTTTTACTGAAGCAGGCGAGCTCTTAGGAGAGGTTTCAGGGAAATTCCGTTTTCAAGCACTTGGAAGAGAAAGCTTTCCTTCGGTAGGGGATTGGGTAGTTATTTCAGCAAGACCTGAGGAAGGCAAGGCGACTATTCATGCGGTGCTGCCAAGGTTTAGTAAGTTCTCAAGGAAATTAGCTGGGGAAACGACTGAAGAACAGATCGTCGCGGCGAATGTGAATACTGTCTTTTTAGTGAATGCCTTAAACAATGATTTTAATCTTCGTAGGATTGAAAGATATTTGCTGATGGCATGGGAAAGTGGTGCAACACCTGTCATTATCTTATCAAAAGCAGATTTATGTGAGGATGTGGAGGAAAAGCTTGCAGAAGTTGAGTCGGTGGCCTTTGGAGTTCCAACCTTCATTGTAAGTGCTCATAACGGTGAAGGGCTTGAGCCCCTACTAAATTATTTAACACCAGGTCAGACTGTAGCTTTACTAGGCTCATCTGGTGCGGGGAAGTCGACGCTTACCAACTATTTAATAGGCAAGGAAAAGCAGCTTGTCCAGGAAGTTCGTGAAGGTGATGATCGAGGAAAGCACACAACAACTCATCGAGAATTAGTTCTTCTCCCTAATGGAGGGTTAATTATTGATACCCCCGGGATGCGAGAGCTACAATTGTGGGAAGCAGATGACGCAACTGAACAGGTTTTTCATGACATTCATGAGCTTGAAGAACAGTGCCGCTTTAGAGATTGTACACACGGAACAGAGCCAGGTTGTGCGGTGAAACAAGCAATTAAGGATGGAACCTTAACTCAAGGGAGATTTGATAGCTACGTTAAGCTACAAAAGGAGCTTGCTTACCTTGCTAGAAAAGATGATATCCGCGCGCAGCTAGCGGAAAAAGCAAAATGGAAGAAGCTTACGGCTAGCAGTAAAAAGCGTTAATAGAAAGCGTACCGCCTTTACATATGGTTGGTACGCTTTTATTTTGTAATAAAGGAATTTACATTATTATTGGAGAACTAATTGTAGAACAGGGAGGATGCTTAAAATGATTCGTAAAGCCGTTGGGGCAATAGTTTTTCAAGGAAATAGCTTTCTAATCGTAAATAAAACAAAGATTAATTCAAAACTAGGAAAAGAAACGATTAAAGGTGAGTGGGATTTTATTAAAGGTGGTGTAATGGAAAGCGATACTAGTTTCCAAGCTTCACTATTAAGAGAACTAAAAGAAGAAACAGGTTCTAGCAATTTTAAAGTTGTTAAGGAATTTAACGAGAAAATTAGTTTTGATTTTCCTAATGATATTGCATTGAAAATCGGGCTTGAGAAACAGGAAACAACGATGTTCCTTGTTGAGTATTTAGGTGATACGAACAAGCTAAGTCCCATTGATAATGAGATAAATGATATAAAATTCTTTGAGAAAGATAATGTTCTAGAGATACTCACTCACGCAGATACGAAAGAGTTTTTTCTGAAACATATTCTTCATAATACTGAAACCAATACTAGTAAAAAAACGTAATTATAAATAGATGAAAATGTGAGAGGGTGTTCCCCATGGACAACAATAAGTTTGTATCAGAAAAGCATGTTAAGGCAAGAGGGACGTTTCGATTGTTTGGACCTTTGCTTATTTTAGTTGGAGCAGGATGTATGCTTGTCGCTTTTATAGATTTTTTTACGTTGGGACCTTTTGAAGAACCTACGTTATTTTGGCTATTCTTCTTGGCAATGCCGTTCTTGTTCATTGGAGTTGTGTTGTCTAACTTAGGTTATGGAGGAACAGTGGCAAAATACCAGAGTCGAGAATATGCTCCCGTCGTTAAAGATACGTTTAACTATTTAGCCAAGGAGACAAAATCTGGGGTGAAGGAAGTAGCGAATGCAATTCAATCAGGGGGCACAAATAGTAGTATTACGTGCCGGATTTGCGATCACGATAATCCTACTAACGCAAATTTTTGTAATGGATGTGGGGAAAAGTTGGCACAACGTTGTAAGAAATGCGATCAAATAAACGTAAGCGGTGCTCGTTTCTGTAACCATTGTGGAGGGACACTATAAAGTGATCAGAAAATTTATAGTCGCAATTATACTGTTAGTAGTAGCTGCACATGTGTGGTATTCATTACCGAAAAAGATCGAGAAAGTCTATAATGGAGTGGAGTTTCAGTTAGGGTCTGATAACGAGGAGAAGGTTACAATCTATCTCAAAGGTAAGCTAACAAAAAGCTTGTTTGGAGAGAAAATCTTTCGCGGGACTCTTCAAATCAATGATGAAATAATTCCTTCAGGGTTAGCTTATGAAGATACGATTGAAGTTGTATTCGGAAAAGTTTGGGTTGGTGGTATCATCCAATACCTGGAGCATACTGACGATGGGTTAGGGCAAATTTACTCATACGGGATCATCTATGTTAATGAAGATTTTACTGAGTTAACCATTGCCAAGAATGAACAAAGTGGTAATGGTAACTCAGAGTGGAATGGAGAGAATGGTCGCATGATTTCTGCACCTGCTTCGAATAGAGTAGAGGCACTAGCTATTTCCAATCGATTATTGAAGGATATTTTTCAAATAGAATTAGAGTAATGAGGCCTCTTTCCGGAGGCTTTTTTCATTGGTTGATAGATATTTACTAATGGAATTGTAGAGACACTAGTAACTTACAGAATAGGGCGCTAGTAAGAGCTGTTTGAACCTATATTTACCAGATCCCAACATAGTTACATTCTTCATGGAATTATATGTTAATATATGGGTAATAAAACAGTAGAGGAGAGTGAAACAGATGATCTATGAAAAAATAGATATTACTTTCGAACAAGAAACTGCAAGTCTAGTTACCTATATTTTAGACAACTCTCCAAGTATAGATGCTGAGCGCAAAAGACCTATGGTCGTTATTTGCCCGGGCGGGGGATATCGTCACACATCGGATCGCGAGGCAGAGCCCATCGCCATTAAGTTAAATGCCATGGGGTTTCATGCTTGTGTGTTAAGGTATAGTGTGAAGCCGGCTGTATTTCCAACTGCCCTGTGCCAGTTAGCAAAAGTAATAGGCTTAATTCGTGAAAAAGCCGAGGATTGGAACATTGATACAACTAAAGTATTTGTCATGGGTTTTTCAGCAGGAGGGCATTTAGCGGCGAGCCTTGGAGTGTTTTGGAACCAAGAGTTTCTAACGGAAAAACTAGGATTACCAAGTGAACAAATTCGTCCTAATGGAATGATCCTTTGTTATCCTGTGATTACTTCGGGAGAACACGCAAATCAGGGTAGTTTTCAATCTTTATTAGGAGATAAAGCCTATGGTGAAGACCTCCTAAGCCAGTTATCTTTAGAAAATCAAATAACAAAAAATACTCCGCCAACATTCCTCTGGCATACAGTAGAGGATACGGCAGTTCCGGTTGAAAATAGTCTCTTATTTGCAAATTCACTTTTGAAAAATAAAGTACCCTTGGAGTTACATATTTACCCGAGAGGCGTACACGGCTTGTCTCTAGGAACAGGCGAAACAAAAGCGAAGGATAACGAAAAATCGGTGCAGCCAGAGGTAGCTAATTGGATCACAATGGCAGGACGCTGGATCGAGTACTTATAAATGATGTAAGCATTACTGATGTGCAGTAATGCTTACTATTATTACTCTATATCAAGAAATTTGTTGATCATCTTCACATGTTCATCTTTCGGATATGTTTGTGACAAAAGACTTGAAATACGTACCGGATCACCAAAAAAGTACCTCTCGTATTGCGTTTGTCGCGTTCCGAACGAACTCATCGTGAGGTCCCAGGCTAAACGGAAGATTTTGATGCGGTCTTCAGCAGGCTTCCTTGCTCCTTGCAGGTATTTATTAAGATCTTCTTTAATATCTGATTGGAAAGCTTTTTCGGTTGGTATGGATACCAGTCCGCTTGCTCCGATTAATTGGATAATTTCTGTGAAGCGAGGATAGATTTTAGGAAAGATGTTACTAGCAACCTGAAGTGGGATAATACTAGGTCGCATAATTCCGCCTTCGTCTGCTACTGCATCATTCTCTGCTTTTTGTAATAATGCCTTCATGGTCTCAAGGCCAATGATAATTTCAGAGAGCTTTTCCTGGATATGTTGGTACTCACTAACATTGATCGTTTCAATGAGAAGCTCTGCTAAACCTAAAATAAATTCGGTTTTGACAATTTGTCTCGTGATCACTTGGTGTGTAGCAAAATGGTGAAAAGAGCTTTGAATTAAGAACTTACTAGATGCCTCAAGGCTATCGTAGAAAAACACACGATCCCAAGGAACTAAAACATTATCAAAGACAATGATAGAGTCCATTTCTTCAAAACGCGAACTTAGTGGATGATTAAAACGAGATTCCCCGCCAACAAAGGTATCACGACAAATAAATTTTAACCCTTTCGTATCTGAAGGGATGGCAAATGCAAAGGCTTCGTCTTCGTCCATAAATAATCGAGGCGAACTAAAGACTAATACCTCATCCGTTAAGCCACCTTGAGTAGCTAATAGTCTAGCTCCTTTAATAATTAGTCCCTCTTTTGTTCGATCAACCACTTTTGCAGAGATTGGCTCTTTAGATAGATCATAATAAGCCTCTGAGCGGTTAACCTGTGGAGTAATAAATGTATGGGTAAATGAGAGATCTTTTTCTCTTGCTGATTCGTAAACTGACTGAATGTTTTCTGGAAAGGAGTTTTTCATGCCTTTTAAAAGAGGAGAGGAAGAAGCAAAACTCATTAGTACAGTGTTCAAATAATCAGGAGATCTTCCCATCATACCACCTGAATACCTTGCCCAGTGCTCAAACATGCTCCGTCGTTTTAGTAACTCTTCTTTCGTTTTTGGCTGTAGGTAAGACATTCCGATAGGTTCGTTTGTTTTTGGAGATAAGAAGGTCAGTTCATCTTTAAGGTCAGGTTTATGTTGTAAGTCATAAAGTGAAGCCTTCGTTTGAAGAAGTCCTTTAAACGCTGGATGTTCAGATTTCTTTCCTTCAACTTTTACCCCATCAAACCAAATCTCAGTGTCTAGCTGATCTATTCGATTAATGAATTGACTTCCGTTAATAGCCCCCATAGTAGCACTCCCATAAATTTTTAATTATAAAAAATCTAGACTAGTTGGTTTATTTTATTAGGAGGAATGGGACTATGTTCCAAGGGGTTAAGCCTGTTTTAAACAAACGAAAAAAGGACTATTTCTAAGTCCTTTTTATGTACATACGTTTATTCATTTTTCCCGCGTTTTGGATCTTCATCTTCGGCAAACTCAAATGCGAAATTTCCGCTAAAATTTTGCTGTCTTTCGCGAACGGGCGGTGATACATTTTTTAAAATATAGGAATGGACAAATACTTCAGAGCCTGCAATAAGTGTGGCTGAAATAATACTACCCCATGCAACCTGTAAATAGTTGTGGAAGAAAATTCCTCCAAATATCCAAACGATTAAATAGACTAGGAAAAAATCAACAACAACTGCATTTCGATTTCCAAGTCGTGGTAGAAGAACTCGATCACCGATTAGATATGACGCAACCGTAATTAGTAAAGCGAAAGAAAGGATTTGGGCCAAGGTAGCTTCAAAAAATACTCCTAAACTAATCCATAGGATAATAGCGCTTGCGATAAACTTAATGAGTAAAACACTGATATGCTTCATTTTGTTAATGCTCCTTTTTTCTTTCATTGTGTACAAAATATGGATTTTTCATACATAGAGGAGTAATGGCGACAAGTATTGAATCAATGCAGGGAAAATATTTTATAAAAAATGGAACCAGAACGATCGAATTTGCATCTTAAGGGTGAAAAACAAGGAGGTGAAGGAAATTGGCAAACGTAGAAGTCTTAGAAAATTGGATGAATACACATACTCAAGCGCTTGTTCGACTAGCGTATTCGTACACACAGGATTGGTCAACCGCAGAGGATAGAGTCCAAGATGCTTTTATCAAAGCTTATCATTCGATGAGTCAGCTAAAAAATCAACATGCATACCCTTGGTTAGCAAGGATCGTCATCAATGAATGTAAGGCAGCTTATCGCAAGTCATGGAGAGAATATATTACCTCCTTACTACCAGAGCAAAAAGTGAAAAGTTCTGAAGATACATTTATTCAAAAGCAATCGTTAGAGGAGTTGCACGATGCAGTAATGACCTTACCAGAACGGTTTAGTACGGTGATGATCTTATATTATTTTGATAATCTCTCAGTGGAAGAAACAGCTAAGGTGATTGGTGTAAGTCAGGGAACGGTAAAATCGAGATTATCAAGAGGCAGGGAATACTTACGAATGAAATTAGAGGAGGATGCAAAGTATGGAGAAGGAATTAAGAGAAGCGTCACATTCTTATCATCATAAAGTCGATATGAAAAAATTTAAAAATAACGTTTATAGTCAGTTACATGAACCAAAGGCAAAACGATCGTTCCGTTCTTCGCCTAAATGGCAGGTGGCTGTTGCTATAATGGCGCTGGCGATCGCCATCCCAATGACATTAAATTTTGGCTCTGCTTCGTCTGTCTGGAACGGCATTAATCTTAAATATGTTACGACTATGGATTACTCGAATAGTCAGACAGTCTTTGATGGCCTAGAAGGCATGAGTTACTATGATTTTCTGACGACAAGAAATACAGTGTATTCTTTAGAAGAAGCAAGAGAGCTAGCAAACTTTGAGATTATGCCACTTGAAGCTCCGCTTACCTGGGAAAAAATGCATAGTTTTGCCATTTTTATAAATGAAGGGTTGCACTATTTTGAATTCTTTGAGAGTGCAGGGGGAGAGCAAGTCATTGCTTCGCAAAATCATCATTGGCTTACCGATGTAGTAAACGGAAACGAAGTAATAGATGGCATCCCAATTCCAAGAAATAGTGAGAAATTAGAGTTGAACGAGGATCTGGCCACAGTAATGACGATCGGAGACTCATACCGCCTAAATGCTTATCAATACCGAGATGAAGCGATTATTTCATTTGATATTCAAGCAACTAACCGAGAAAGTTTAGATTTGTTTTATAAGCAAGTGTTGAGATAATCCCTACTATTAAAAGGATAGGTGAGTGCGCACCTATCCTTTTTGCGTTAATATAAATCGGTTCGTCTATCTGCGAAAATGGGAATCTGCTTACGAACCTGTTGGACTTTGCTTAAATCAATCGTAGCTGATAGCTGTGTAGGCTCTTTGTCAGCCTCTGCTAGTACTTCGCCCCATGGGTCGATCATGAGAGAGTGTCCAGCAAATTCATTGTTTGGATCATGGCCAGACCGATTGCAAGCAACGATGTAGCATTGGTTTTCGATCGCGCGGCTACGTAATAACGTTCGCCAATGGTCAAGGCGGGCTAGCGGCCACTGGGCAACAACAAAAACGATTTCCGCTCCTTCTGTTGTATGGGCGCGAACCCACTCTGGAAAGCGGATGTCGTAACAGATTAGACCAGCGCAAGGAGCACCATCAATGGTAAAGTGACCTTTCGTATTTCCAGATTGTAAGAAGAGATGCTCATCCATGAGCTGGAAAAGATGTGCTTTACTATATTCGCCGACGAGCTCCCCATTACGGTTAAAGACGTACATCGTGTTCGTTACACCGTCTGCTGTTTTTTTTGCAATCGAGCCTCCGACAATATTGACCTGATGTTCTTTGGCAAGCTGACTTAGAAACTGTTGAGAGTCAGAACCTTGCTGATCCGCAATTTCATCTAGTCTAGGTAAGTCATAAGCTGTCGTCCATAATTCAGGTAGGACAATGACATCAGGAGAATTTGCCATGGCTTTGGTAATTTCCTCTTGAACATGTTTCTTGTTCTCGTTTGGATTTCCAAACTGTATATCTATTTGTAGGCAAGTAACTTTCATTAGAGATCAACCCCTATTCGTATCTTTGTTATAACTTTACCGACAGAAGCAGATTTTTTCAATGATTTTAATTTTAAAAAGGTATTTTTGTTTCGGGCAGCGAAATAGGTTAGAGAATACTCGTATAGGGGTGATAAAGATGCAAGTAAAAAAAGATACGATTGTTGAAGATTTTCACGGCACAATGGTTGATGATCCCTACAGATGGTTAGAGGATGTAAATTCTACCGACACCATTGAGTGGGGGAAGGAGATGGGGAAGAAGTGTGAGGCGTATTTTTCTCAGGCTACTACACAGGAAGAAGACCGTGAGAGATTAACGAAACTGTGGAATTATCCAAAGTATTTCGTAACTCAGAAGGTTGAAGAAACCCTCTTTTATCAAAAAAATAATGGACTACAAAATCAAGCAACACTATATAAAAAAAACGCAGATACCGAGTCAGTAGTACTTGATCCGAATACACTTAGTGACGATGGTACAGTTGCGATGACAAATTTTTCGATTAGCGGAAATGCTAAGTATCTTGCGTATGCAACTTCGAACCATGGAAGTGATTGGCAAGAAATTCGCGTGCGCGAGATTGCAACTGGGGAAGACTTGTCTGACCATATTCAGCACGTGAAGTTTACGAATGTTGCGTGGCTTCCTGACAGTTCCGGTTTCTTTTATAGTCGTTTTCCAGAGCAAGGATCAGTCGCAGCAGAGGATCAGAGTAATTTCAATAAGGTTTATTTTCACAAATTAGGTACGTTGCAAGCTGGAGACATTCTTATTCATGAACAACCGGAAGACAAGGAGTTAGCGTTTTCCCCATTTGTTACAGATGATGAAACCTACATTGGTCTCCATGTCTGGTTTGGTACGGCAACGGAAAACCGCTTTTATGTGAAGGAAATCGGGTCTACTGAACCTTTTGTTCGATTGTTAGATGAACAAGACGCTGAGTACACGTATATTACGAATAAAGGAAGTTTGTTTTATTTTCAGACGGACTTAGATGCCCCTCGGGGACGGGTGATCGCCATTGATTTGGAAAATCCAGACCGAGACAACTGGAAAGAGATCATTGCCCAACAAGAAGAGGTAATTGAAAGAGTTAAGTATGTGAGTGGGCATTTTATCGTGGTAAAAAAACAGGATGCTCACCATCAAGTCCATATTTTTCAGGAAGATGGGGTTTATAAAAAAGAAATTCCACTAGACGTTATTGGGTCGTTAACGGAAATGACAGGGAAAGCAAATGGAACAGAAATCTACTTTGGGATGACATCATTTCTAAGTCCTACTGTCGTTTATCACTATGATCTTATGAGTGACAAATTGGTAGTGTTTGCGGAAACAGAGTTAGAGATTGATACATCTGGTTACGTAACTGAACAAGTATTCTACCACTCTAAAGATGGTACGGTTGTACCAATGTTTCTCACTCATCAAAAGGATATCGAGTTAAATGGTGAAAATCCTGTGATCCTATACGGTTACGGCGGCTTCAACATCAGTTTGACACCATCGTTTAACCCAGCAATCCTTCGTTGGCTAGAAAAAGGTTGCGTATACGCAGTAGCAAATCTCCGTGGTGGTTCAGAATACGGGGAAGAGTGGCACAAGGCAGGAATGCTAGAAAATAAACAAAATGTGTTTGATGACTTTATTGCTGCAGGTGAGTGGTTAATTGCTAATCAGTTTACAAAGGCTAGCAAACTCTCGATCATGGGAGGATCAAACGGCGGGCTGTTAGTAGCAGCTTGCATGGTGCAACGTCCTGACTTATTTGGAGCGGTAATTTGTCGTGTTCCGGTCATTGATATGCTGCGTTACCACAAGTTTACTGTGGGCCGTTATTGGATCCCAGAGTATGGGAATGCAGAAAAAGCTGGAGATTTCCCGTTTATGTACGCATACTCTCCGTTGCACAATATTGTTGAAGGTGAGAAGTATCCACCTGTCTTGATCGCTACGGCAGAAAGCGACGATCGTGTTGTGCCGGCTCATGCGAAAAAGTTCGCTGCTACGTTGTTAGAGTTGGCGGATAAAGAGTCAACAGTCGTTCTTCGCTTGGAAGCTAAAGCGGGCCATGGGCTTGGTAAGCCAACATCGAAACTTATTGATGAGTGGGTAGACTTCTATGCGTTTTTAGATCGTGAGTTGAAGTAGTTGATTGATGGAGGAAGATCGGGTGGGATTTCACCCGGTTTTTTTATTGGTAAGGGATGTTCTTGTGAGTTTCTCCTAGTAACTGGAATAGAAAGATAACAAGAAGCTTGCCGCTTACGCAATCATCCTAGTAACTGGAAAATAGGAGTAGCAAGAAGGTTACCGCTTACGCAATTCCCCTAGTAACTGGAAAATAGGAGTAACAAGAAGCTTGCCGCTGACACAATTCCCCTAGTAATTGGAAAATAGGAGTAACGAGAAGGTTGCCGCTTGCGCAATTCTCCTAGTAATTGGAAAATAAGAGTAACAAGAAGCTTGCCACTTACGTGATCCTCCTAGTAACTGGAAAATAGGAGTAGCAAGAAGGTTACCGCTGACAAAATTCTCCTATTAATTGGAAAAAAGGAGTAACAAGAAGCTTGCCGCTGCCGTAGTCCTCCTAGTAACTGGAAAATAGGAGTAACAAGAAGATTACCGCTGACACAATTTCCCTATTAACTGGAAAATAGGGGTAACAAGAGGATTGTCGCTTACGCAATTCCCCTAGTAATTGGAAAATGGGAGTAACAAGAAGGTTGCCGCTGACGTAATCCTCCTAATAACTGGAAAATAGGAGTATCAAGAAGATTACCGCTGACACAATTCCCCTATTAACTGGAAAATAGGAGTAACAAGAAGGTTGTCGCTTACACAATTCCCCTAGTAATTGGAAAATAGGAGTAACAAGAAGCTTGCCGCTTACGCAATTCCCCTATTAACTGGAAAATAGGAGTAGCAAGAAGGTTACCGCTGACAAAATTCTCCTATTAATTGGAAAAAAAGGAGTAACAAGAAGCTTGCCGCTTACACAATTCTTCTAGTAATTGGAAAGTACGCGTATAGAGGAAAGTTAGTGCACGCAACTTATAAACTAGCTCTACTTCTATTATAAGTTGTAATATAATGAATTTATACTTAACGAAAGGGGTGCCTTTATGAAGCAGTTCACACAATCTGATATTCTAGCGAATTTGCCAAAACAGTTTTTTGCAAAGCTTGTAAAGAAGGTAGAGAAAGTAAAACTTGTTCATGACGATGTCATTAATTTAGGACAAGGAAATCCGGATCAACCGACGCCAGCCCATATTATCAAAGCGTTGCAACAATCGGCTGAAAATCCAAAGTATCATAAGTATTCGCCATTTCGTGGTTACTCATTTTTGAAAGAGGCAGTTTGTACATATTATAAGCGGGAGTATGGGGTGGACTTAGATCCTGAAACAGAAGTAGCTGTGCTTTTTGGGGCGAAAGCAGGACTAGTAGAGATCAGTCAGTGTCTATTAAACAAAGATGACGTTGCATTAGTACCAGATCCCGGTTACCCTGACTATTGGTCAGGAATTAGCCTTGCACAAGCAAAGATGGAGTTCATGCCGTTACTCGAAGAAAATGAGTTTTTACCTGACTTTTCAAAGATAAGTGAAGCCTCACTCGACCAAGCTAAACTGATGTTCTTAAATTACCCAAACAATCCTACAGGTGCGGTAGCGACAAGGGAATTATTTGAAGAAGCAGTGGCGCTTGGAGACCAACACGATATTTGTATCGTTCACGACTTTGCGTATGGTGCAATTGGCTTCGAAGGAAAAAAGCCAATAAGTTTTTTAGAGATACCAGGTGCCAAAAACGTTGGTGTTGAAATGATGACAATGTCGAAAACCTACAACATGGCTGGATGGCGCATTGGTTTTGCAGTTGGAAACACGAGCGTGATAGAAGCGCTAAATATGATTCAAGATCACTACCATTGTAGTTTGTTTGGTGGTATTCAAGAAGCTGCAGCCGAGGCGCTACTAGGCTCTCAAGTTTGCGTAGAGGAACTAGTTGCAACTTATGAAAAACGAAGAGATACATTTATTCAAGCTTTACAGGAGATTGGTTGGGATGTAAAAGCGCCAATGGGATCGTTTTTTGCATGGTTACCAGTTCCTGAAGGCTATACATCTGAGGAGTTTGCTGATCTACTTTTAGAAAAAGCGAGAGTAGTTGTTGCTCCTGGGAATGGCTTTGGCACGTATGGAGAAGGGTATGTCCGAGTAGGTTTATTGAGCGATGAAGAAATCTTAGTTGAGGCAGCCAAGAGAATTAAAGAGTTAAAGATTTTCTAATCAAAAACGTGCAAACAGTCTCACCGGTTTGCACGTTTTTCTATATTAAAATTCAATATCTGGTTTAATTGGTAGATAGATTTTAAATGTAGTTCCATGATTTTGTTGGCTATCGATATAAATAGTACCCTTATGATTATTTTTAATAATGTTATTGGTAACCATCATTCCTAAACCAGTCCCGTCCGGTTTGGTTGTATGAAATGGAGTTCCTAAATTATTTAGCTGTTCATTAGACATGCCTATTCCATTGTCTTCTATATCAATAATGATGTCTGTCTTTCGTTTCCTTATTTTAACTCATAATGTCATAGTATTGATCATTAAAGACTTTATTTGACTTCATTAACTGCAAAAATCCTTTAAGAGATGTTAGCGGGTTTCGGATTTCATGTGCTACGCCTGCCGCCATTTGACCAACCATTGAAAGTTTTTCCCACTGTAGAATTAGTTCCTCGGTTTGTAACTTTTCAGTGATGTCTCTAAAGGTGATCACTGTCCCAACCTGCGTACCTTTTTCAACCATAGGTTTGATTGTAAATTCAACAGGGAAAGATGTTCCGTCTTTTCTCCAGAAAATATCGTCTGTTACATATAAGCTTGTACCATTATTTAACGCGTGATAAACGGGGCATTCGACTACGGGCACATGTTCCCCAGCAGGGTTCGTGTGATGTATTAAATCGTGTAAGTTATCATTTTCGAAATCCTCTATTTTATATCCAGTTAGGATTTCGGCTGATTTATTCCAAAAAATAACCTTTGCATTTAGATCAATTCCATAGATACCTTCTGCAACTGAATCTAAGATTAATTGATTGATTTGACTTAATCTTTCTATTTCAAGGATAAGGTCCTTACTTTGCTGTATTGTCATAGATTAATCCTTTTTAAGTTCGTTTTTTTACTTTAATTGTAAGTTTATTCTAGTGGAATTACAAGTTTATTTAATTGTTTGAAACTTTCTAGTCCAACAGTCGTCTAATGAATAAAGGGAAAAAGAGAGGTGCTAGCAGTGAAAAAGGTGATTATTGCCTCAGTCGCAATTGTTCTACTACTATCAATAGGTCTATTAGTTAATAAAAATGAACCGACTCAACAAGCCTATGGAACTGAGCTACCCACAGTTGGTTCTTTAGAAAATTTTCAGAATTTAGTGGAAGAGGTAACGAAAAAGCAACGAAGAATTTACGAAGCTGTAGAAGAAACAGCAATGGAATTTGGGCGAGCTGGTCTGAAAAATGAGAGTGTGGCGCTTGACGGTGGATTTGATCATTCATCAACGAACGTTCAAGTCGAGGGTGTTGATGAGGCCGACCGGATAAAAAATGATGGATCTTTTATTTATCAATTAAGAGATGAAGAGCTCGTCATTTCAACGGTAAACCCAGTGGAAGAGATGAAGGTTGTCTACTCAGAAAAATTTGATTATAACAGCTTTTATCCGTACGAGATGTATGTAGATGAAGAACACCTAGTTTTAATTGGAAGAAAAACAGTGTACGACACAAAAGGTTACTATCACAAAGATTTTACATCTATTAAAATCTATCAGCTTAACGATCGTAGTAACTTAACACTCATCCGTGAAGCGGAAGTGGAAGGTTATTATCAATCTTCAAGAAAAATTAGCGACTCGTTATATATTGTTACAAATAAGCATCTACCATATTTTCTATTAAATGAAACTCGTGGCAAAGCAGAAAAGGAACAATTGTTAGAGGATATGAAACCTAGTTTTCATGATCCAGCAGTTTCTGATGAGCCTCAAGTGATTGGTTGGGAGGATATCTATTACTTTCCTGGTTCATTAGAAGAGAACTATTTGATTGTCACAGGGATTGATCTAGGAAAACCAAACGAACCAATTAATGTTCAGTCTTATCTTGGGGCAGGTAGTACGATCTATTCTTCTCATGAGAATTTATATGTGACAAGAACAGATCATCAATATGAAGAAGGCCCAATTGAGAAAATAGCAACTCGTATTTTTAATCCACCAACAAACCAGGACACGATCATCTACAAATTTGGCTTAGATCGTGGGAAAGTCGTATTTCGTGCTGAAGGTAAGGTTGAGGGAGCATTGTTAAATCAATTTTCCATGGATGAACACAACGGTCACTTCCGTATTGCAACAACGAAGGGGAATATGTGGTCGGATACCAATCCTTCTGAAAATCTATTGTTTGTTTTAGACGACAAGCTAGAAGTAGTGGGTTCAATTACCGGGATTGCTGAAGGCGAGAGGATATACTCCGCTCGTTTCATGGGGGATCGTGGTTACATTGTTACGTTTAAGCAAGTAGATCCTTTATTTGTCCTTGATTTACAAGATCCGAAGAACCCAACCATTCTCGGAGAATTGAAAATCCCAGGCTTCAGCGACTATCTTCACCCTTACGATGAACACCATATTATTGGTTTTGGAAAAGATACGGAAGAAATTGAAAACGGAGCGATGGTTCGTGGTTTTAAAATGGCGTTGTTTGACATCACTGATGTAAACAACCCTAAAGAGAAGTTTGTGGAGATTATTGGTGATAGTGGAACACATTCAGAGTTGTTATACAACCATAAAGCCTTACTTTATTCTAAATCAAAAAATATTATCGGTTTTCCAATCGATGTTTATGAGAAAAAAGGAAGTGACCGATCTATGTATCCACAATTCACTTTCCAAGGAGCTTATATTTACGGTCTTGATCTTGAAAAAGGGTTTGAGTTAAAAAATCGAATTAGTCATTATGAGGATGTAATATCTGATAAGAATTGGGACTATCAGAGGCATATTTCTAGACTAATGTATATCGGTGACAATCTTTACACATTATCTAACCACAAAATTGAAGCACATGATTTAACAAGCTTCAAGAAAAAAGGGCAAATCATATTTGGAAAATAAGCTGACATTTGTCAGCTTTTTCCTTTAGAAGGGTAATTGTCATGTGGGAGCGAATATGTAAGGTGGTGATGATGAATATGAATAATCCAATAAAAATTGAAAACATGCTAAAAGAAGACTGGGAACAAGTGGAACAAATTTACTTAGAAGGCATTAAAACTGGCAATGCTACATTTCAACAAGAGGTACCTACGTGGGAAGAATGGGATCAGAGTCATGTAAAGGAATGTCGTTTAGTAGCCAAAACAAACGGGGTCATTTTGGGATGGTGTGCACTGTCACCTGTGTCTAGTAGGTGTGTGTACAATGGGGTAGCTGAAGTTAGTGTCTATGTAGGTGCTAACAGCAAAGGCGCTGGCGTTGGCAGCTTATTAATGGAAGCACTAATTGTAGCTAGCGAAGAACAAGGCTTTTGGACACTACAATCTGGGATCTTTCCAGAAAATTCAGCGAGTATTCAACTCCACAAGAAATTTGGCTTCAGGGAAGTAGGTGTTCGTGAGCGCATTGGAAAAATGAATGGCGTTTGGCGAGATAATCTATTTTTAGAGAGAAGAAGTAAGATCGTGGGAATTTAGTAACTGGGGGACAATTTCATGTTTATAGTAAATGTTGAAGCTGCAATCTATCGTGATGGAAAATGGCTTTTAATTCGTAGAAGTGAGAAAGAAGAACATGAAGGAGGTTCTCTTGCTCTCGTCGGCGGAAAGTGTGAACTGGAGGGTTTTTCTACCGATATTTTGGAGAGAACGTTACAAAGAGAAGTCTCTGAAGAGGTTGGGGTAGAAGTCACAAATGACGTAAGGTATGTAAATAGTTCTTCCTTCGTTACAGATGCAGGACTACATGTCATCGACATCGTTTTTCTATGTCAACATACAAAAGGTGAACCGTACGCCAAAAGCTCAGATGAAGTTGACGAAGTCATTTGGATGACAACGGCAGAAATTTTAAATCATGCAGATCTGCCTAGTTATCTAAAAGAAAATGTCAAACAAGCGGACAAGTTATTACAAGAATAGCTAGTTAAGGAAGAGTAGGAGAAGTTGTTACACTTCTCCTTTGACCTTAGAGAGAGGCTTGCCAACCGCCATCAACGTAAATGGTATGACCATTTATGTAGTTTGAAGCATCTGAGGCAAGGTATATAGCTGTACCGATTAATTCTTCTGGCATGCCCCAGCGCTGCAGTGGCACTTCGCTTTTGACCCAACGATCAAATTCCGGATCGTTGACGAGGTGTTCTGTAAGATCTGTTTTAAAATATCCTGGTCCTATCGCATTCGTTTGAATGTTGTATTTGCCCCACTCTGTTGCCATGGACTTTGTTAACATTTTCAGTCCACCTTTGGCGGCAGAGTAATTGCCTATGTTTGGGCGAGCTTTCTCTGCATTTAGCGAAGTGATATTAATAATCTTTCCTTTTTTTCTATCTTTCATATAAGAGAAGACTATCTGAGAAACATAAAAGGCAGAACTGAGGTTAACTTCTATGACGGTTTTCCAATCGTCAATGCTTAGTTCTTCAAGTGGACCACGTCTATGGATGCCTGCATTATTAATAAGGACACTTATTGGACCTACTTCTTGTTCAATGTTCTGGATGTTTTTTGCAGCGGAGTCTCTTTCTGTTACATCAAAAGCTACACCATAGGCTTTACCACCTGTGCTTTTGATAAGCTTAACGATAGTTTCAACTTCAGATTGGTTCCGACCATTAATAACAACAACTGCCCCGGCGTCGGCAAATCCTTTTGCTAAACTTAGACCGATTCCTCTTGTGGAGCCTGTTATGAAAACGACCTTGTTTTGTACACTAAATAAATTGTTCAATACGTCCACTTCCTTTGTAGGTATGCACAGTGATGATTATTTGTTATTTTCCTCATAATAACAGTAATTATTAACTTACATTAACGAAAGTTGTTCGCCACCTTTTACTTCAATAATGTCATCTTCGACTCTAAGCCAAATAGACATAGCGTTTGGATTGTACACAAATTGACTGTTAGCTGAGAACTTCAGGTTATGGAATGCCTTTACGTAGTCAATGATTTCAATATTAGTTGCATACCAAATGTCATCACGGCCACCAATTAATTGGCAAAAATCTTCGATAAGATCCCAGTTTTGATCCCTATCAAATTCGTAACTGTGTCCCCAGACGTACATCATGTACAAGTATTGTTGCTTATGTAAACCAATAAATTCCTTTGCTAAGTCAAGTAATTGATGGTTGTGATGGCAGGTTGGATTCCACTCATACAAGTCATCTGGCATATAAAACGTGCCGGTACTCTTTACGGTGCGCGCGTACTCGATCCCGAGATGTGGCAACATGTCTTTAATTTTCTTGTTATAAGAACCGTTTGGGTAGGAAAGACCTCTAACAGTGTAACCAACAATGCTTTCTAATCCTTTACGGTCTTCAATGATTTCCTCGATTAGTTGTTCTCGCGGTGATCTTTCAATGGTAGGGTGTGTCACCGTATGAGCTGATACCTCGTGATTTTTGTAAAGCTCAGGTATGTCCTGTTTTGAAATGCGCTCATCATCAGTCTCGGTTAATCCTGAATTCAGGTGGAAAGTTCCCCTTATTCCATGTCGGTTAAAAATAGAGAGTAACTTTCTGTCTGCATGTTTCCCATCATCATAACTCATCGTCAAAACTTTATGTCTCCCATTCGGGAACGTTAATAGTACTTTTGGAATTGTAATCACCTCTCATTGTTGAATACTATCTAATTCTTAGTTTATTTTAAAATATCCTTCTTATCTTTAGGAAGGAATTTCTCAATACATAGAGAAAAGTATTTAGAGTCTGTAAATTTTGGTTTTAAATCCTTGAAAAATGAATACATTTGACATAAAACGTGGATAGAAAATACACCAATGGTAGGTGACATCATGAACTGTCCAATCGGAAAAAGGAAGTTAGAAGATTATCATAAGGGAAATTTAAGTTTTGCAGACTACAAGGCAACGAATGAACATTTGGCTACGTGTGAGGTTTGTGCGACTAAACTTGATGCAATTATTAATAAAACAGATCAGGAAGCTAACTCAACTAAATCACCTAAATGGCTTAGGTCTGCTTTACTCTTTAGTCTCATTGTTCTCTGTATCATTGTGGCTATTTATAGCGGTTACCTCGCCTTGTTTAAAGATGAGCCAGAAGTAGTAACGATTGAAGTTGTCGCAGAGGAGGTTGATCTTGAGGTAGAAGAGGATCATCACATCGATTTTACGATTACTCATGCTGATGTTGGAGATAGAATTATTGTGTACTTTGAAATTCGAGATCTAAATCAAGAGCACAATTATTTTTTCGAACATTATCGTTTCAGCTATAGGGATAGTATGATAGGTCCTTTTACTGCATCTGAAGATATTCTAATGGAGATCGAACCTGGTGGTGTGAGCAAAGGAGAGCTACATTTACTGCCGTTACTAGGAAATGAAGATGAGATTATCATTCAGCTTTACGAGCTTTTTAGGATAAATAATAATGAGATAGAACCTTTTTCGAAGGAATGGTTTGCAAAGGAAAACCGTACTTACTTACACGGAGAATGGGAATTTAATTTTCTTATTCAAAAAGATCAATCGTTAACATTTAGTAATAAAGTGGAGGATTAGCATGTACTATAAAGAAAATGAATTAGTAATAAGGTCGATTAATGAACAAGACTTACCGCGGCTTTGGCAGCTAATGTATGGGAAAGAAGAGCCAGAGTGGAAAAAATGGGATGCACCTTATTTTGAGCATAAACATGTCCCTTATGAAGATTTTATGGGGGAAAAGAAAAAATGGGTTGACCAAATTGATCACTGGGCTATTTTAGTTGACGATGAACTGATAGGGACCCTAGGCTATTATTGGGAGCATAAACCTTCAAATTGGCTTGAAATGGGGATTGTCATTTACGATCCAAACTATTGGAGTGGAGGTTTCGGGACGCGAGCAATACGATTTCTAATTAATCATCTTTTTACAACGATGCCATTAGTTCGCGTTGGCTATACCACCTGGTCAGGAAATGAGCGAATGATTAAGGTTGGTGAAAAACTTGGGATGACCATGGAAGCAAGACTTAGGAAATGCCGGTTCTATAACGGTGAATATTATGACTCGATCAGAATGGGCTTATTAAGGGAAGAGTGGGAAGGGAACTCGTTTTTTCGTGATTAAAGGTGAGCAAAGACGTGCGTTATAAGAGAATACATATCATTGGTTCTGTAGGAAGCGGTAAAACAACTCTTGGAAGGCAATTATCTTCTACGTTACATATACCAGTTTTTGAGTTAGATAATGTTGTATGGGAAAGGTCTCCAACTGGTGATATGAGAAGAAATGATCAAGAACGAGATGCCCAGTTACAGGAAATTGTACAAAAAGATACTTGGATTCTTGAGGGTGTTCATCATACATGGGTGAAGCCAAGCTTCGAGAAAGCGGATCTCATTATATTTTTAGACACCAGCTATTCAAAAAGAACGTATCGCATCATTACGAGGTACTGTCGGCAAAAATTAGGGATAGAAAATGCCAATTATAAACCTAGCTTTAAAATTTTTAAGAGTATGTTTAGTTGGAATGCACATTTTGAAAAAAAAAGTAAACCAGAAATCCTTCAGATTTTAGAAGAGTTTCAGGATAAGGTTGTCATTATAAAGAATGCAAGTGAATTGCGATTAAAGGACTAAAGAACTATTTCTTTAGTCCTTTAAAAATACTCTAAGCAGAATAGTTGATTAATTTTTATGGCGGATTATAATAAAGATACAAACTATTGACCTAGTTCGAAACTAACAACTTTGGAGGACGCACAAATGAATGTTTATAATTTTTCAGCTGTAGCTATGAACGGAAGAGAAGTACCTCTTCAAGACTATAAAGGTAAGGTAGTATTAATTGTTAATACTGCTGGAAGATGTGGATTTACATATCAATATGAAGATTTACAACGATTATACAATCGCTATAAAGAGAAAGGCTTCGTTATTCTTGGGTTTCCTTGTAATCAATTTGATAATCAAGAGCCTGACAATAATGAAAAAATTCAAGCTTCTTGTCTATTAAACTATGGAGTTAGCTTCCCATTATTTCAAAAGATTGACGTACGTGGGGAAAATGCTCATCCTTTATTCCACTACCTATCACACTCTAAACCGTTTGAAGGATTTAACAAGTTCCATCCAGTGGCAAAAATTCTAATTCCATTATTAAACGACAAACACCCAGAGTATTTAGTAGACGATTACTCAATCAAGTGGAACTTTACGAAGTTCTTAATTAGCCCAGAGGGTGAAGTAGTGAAACGCTTAGAGTGTACAACTGATATTATTGATTTAGAGTTAGATATAGAGAAGTTATTGGAAACTACACACGCTTAAAAAGTAAGTCACATGGGATTTTCCCGTGTGACTTACTTTTCTGTTAGGTACCTATTTTTTTATCTTTCAGGCTGCTAGAGGAATTAGTTCGTTTTTATTGAATATATAATTTATACATTTGCCTATGGGGGATAGTTATGTTTACTCTTCTGAAACGACTTATTCTAAATCAGCTCCATTTATTAAGATTGCCAGAACTAGATTTACCGAAAGAAACTATTCATGAGTTTGATGATATTTATGATCGCCATATATCCACTGCTGAAGGAAAAATTGTTCCGTTTGAATGTAGATATCCGAAGTATATGTTCTTAAACTACCTTATAGAAACAAAAGATGTGTTGGTGCATGGGACAAATAAGTCAGATATCGTGAGTTTCGAACCGAGGAAACAAACACTTTTTAATGGAAAGCCTGTAAAAGCAGTTTTTGCGGCTTCTGATGGAGTTTGGTCACTGTTCTTTGCGGTTATAAATAGGGTTGGTTATGTTGGCTCTTTACGAAACCTTTGCATAACTTCGCCGACAAAAAAGGGAATAAAGCGGTATTATTATTTCTCGCTTAATAAAGACTTTCATGGCGAATGTTGGAGTGATGGTACAATATATTTTTTGCCTAAGAAAGACTTTAAACCAGGTGGAATTAAAGACGAATGGATATGTGAAACTGCAGTTAAGCCGCTTGCAAAGATGACTGTAACTGCATCTGAATTTCCCTTTAAGGAACATATTTTTCGGCATTCGGAAACTGATTCTGTTGTAAAAACATGGGTAAAATCGCTGGTATTAAATAAAAAATTACCTTAATTCACGTTGTGGAGGTTTTTCATGAAAATTTTTCGCTTTAATCAAGAAGTGGGCAAACAAATTAACGCATTTGGCTCTAATTTTGTTATGTCTAGAATTGGTAATTACCATGGAGAATTTCAATTAGGGTGTATGCACATAGATAAGTACGGCTTAGTTGGGCGACACGAGGCAACGACGAATCAGCTCTTTCTAGTCATCGAGGGAGAAGGGTGGGTAACCGGAGAAACGGATGAGAAACTCACTATTAAAGCTGGCGAAGCAGCATTCTGGATAAAAGGAGAAAATCATGCTGCGGGAACAGGAAATAACACCATGAAGGCAATAGTACTTGAGGGAGAGAATGTAGATCCAGCAAAACTTATGTCGGAATAGAGAGGTGTTTTATGTTCTATTTTTTTTACGTATTTAGTTGCATGTTAGTAGGCTTACTGACATTGTTAGTTCAGAGGAAAAAATACTCTCATTTAGGGTTTGGTCTGTTAAGGGCATTCATGATTAGTGTTGTAGGTTTGTTACTACCTAATCTAATTATTTTTTATGATCAAGTATTTTACTTGGAAGTAGGCTTTCATTTAGTACACTATGGAATTTTGTTGGTAATATCAATTACTATCAGTTATTTTATTAGTAGGATTGTAATTGCAACAGAGTAGATGGGGGAAAATTTATGTTATATAAACATTCGATAGAAGGAATTAGTTTAGAAATGTTAAAAGGCTTTTTTGTTGGTTGGCCAAACCCGCCACAACCTGATACTCATCTAAGGTTACTAGAAAATAGTAGTCATGTTGTACTAGCGGTGGATGAAGAGTCAAACTCAGTTGTAGGATTTATCACGGCGATTAGTGATGGGGTGTTATCTGCTTACATTCCTTTTTTAGAAGTTCTACCAGATTATCAAAACAGAGGAATTGGTAAGGAATTGGTGAAGAGGATGATGGAACAGCTCGAGGATATTTATATGATCGATCTGATGTGTGATCAGGAGTTACAACCTTATTATGAAAAGCTAGGGATGATTAAATCAACGGGAATGGTGTTCCGAAACTACAGCAAGCAATCGGGTAAATAAAAAATAAGCATTACTTCACGATGTGGGGTAATGCTTATTTTATAAAGGCAGGGTAAGGAGCTTTTAATGATGAGATTATTAACGTTAAACTGTCACTCGTGGCGGGAGAAAAACCAATTACAAAAGATCAAAATATTGGCTCGAACAATTAAAGAAAATGCTTATGATGTGATTGCGCTTCAGGAAGTGAGTCAGAGTATATTCTCGAAAAAAATTGATAAAGAAGTTAAGAGGGATCACTATGGGCAAGTTTTACTAAACGAATTAAGGGCAATCGGCGTTCATGATTATCGCTTAGTTTGGAGTTTTTCACATATTGGCTATATCTCTTATGAGGAGGGAGTTGCTATAATAACCAAGCATCCAATAGAAGAAACGAGCTCATTTTATGTCAGTAGGACAACCAATCCTTTAAATTGGAAAGCCAGAAAAATAGTTGGTGTGAAAATTCAATATAACGGGAAAGCAATATCTTTTTATACTTGTCATCTTGGATGGTGGGATGATAAAGATGAGCCTTTTAAGGATCAGATCGACAGATTAATGGAACACGTTCCACACGATGAAGCATATTTCTTACTCGGAGACTTTAATAACGACGCTTCAAAAGGGAATGAGGGGTACGATTATTTGCTACAAAAAGGCTTAGTTGACACCTTCGAAATGGCTACTGAGAAAGATAAAGGAACAACCGTTAGTGGTAATATTGCTGGTTGGAGCAAGAATAAACAAGATTTACGAATTGATTATATTTTTACGAATCAAGAAATTCCTGTTAGTCGCTCGAACGTCATTTTCAATGGTGATAATAAACCAGTGATCTCAGATCACTTTGGTGTAGAATTAAAAGTGTTTTAAAGATTTAAATTCCTGTACCTTGTAAATACTATTAATTGACAAGAATAGTTGACAAAGAAGGTGCACACATGAAGCAAAATCATATTGATTTAACGGCTAGTGAAATGAGTTACTTATGGAATACATACCAAGCACAATGCATGAACTATTGCATATTAACTTATTTTGATTCGATAGTAGAAGATGAGGAAATTAAGAAAATAAATCAGTTAAACCTCAACGCGAGTGTAAGGTATCTTGACCAACTTAAGCAGATCTTTACGGAAGAGCAGTTGCCTGTTCCTGTAGGATATTCTGAAGCAGATCTTACAAAGACTACTGAAAGGCTATATACTGACCCGTTTATCTTATATTATCAATGGTTTATCGCGAAGGGCAATTTAAACTACGGGTCAATTGCAATTAATACGATAGCTAGGGAAGATGTATTTACGTTTTTCAGCGAATTTATCAAAGACGCTCTTGCAACACTAAACACTTCAAGAAAGCTACTGTTAGAGAAGGGGTTATGGGTTAGGGCACCTTATATTCCAGTACCAATTGAAAATGAGTATATAAAAAAAGAAAGCTTTTTGAATGGGTGGCTTGGGGATACCCGTCCACTTACCGGATCTGAAATAGGAAGTATATTTTACAATATCGTGACCAATACAGTTGGTAAAACGATGATGGATAGCTTTATTCAGGTGACTGAATCAAATGACATAAAAGATTACTTTAAAAAAGGTAAGCAAATTTCTCAGGATCATATTGATACTCTAGCAACAATATTAAAAAAAGAAGAACTCCCTGTAGTATCTACATGGAACGCTGGCATAACATCTTCTACAATAGCTCCATTTTCAGAAAAGTTAATGTTGAGCTTAGTGACGTTTTTAAATTCTCAAGGGATGAGTAATTACGGTATAGGCTTTGCCACTTCAATGAGAAAAGATGTTGGAGTTAAATTCAAAGCGTTAACAGCAGAAGTTGCAAAATTCGCTGAAGATGGGGTAACAATGCTGATCGAAAAGGGTTGGATGGAGGAGCCGCCACAGGCACCGAAAAAAAGTTAATTCCCCAAAAATTAGGGTGCTAACATGGGTAGCACCCTTTTCTTAAAGTGGAAATTTAAAACGTGCACTAATTCTGGCACTTCTTTATGAAGTGGAGGAGGAATTAACCAACCCTTTTCTTTTTGAAGTTTAAATAAGCGCAATCACCCTTCTCAATATAAAATGTACCACACATAATTACTACATCTTCACGAGTATAACCACTCATCTATTTACGGAATGAATTTCATACATAATACTAGTAAAGGCACTCACCAAGTTGGATCAGTTCTTTTCCTTCTATTTCTTAACTGGTATATAGATGTCCATTTGTTTGTTCTCTGAACTGTGACATCTTTCATCATATAATTCGAATTCCAGAGTTCCATGATGTTCATAGTCCGATTTTGGAAACCATTCAGAAAAGATTTTGTTCTAGGTGGACTGAATAGTAGAACTGAACGATCTTTCGTCTGACTTCGGAGTAGTGAAAACTGCATACTCTAACTCAGGAAAACTTACATAAACCATTCCCTCAGGTGCTGCCGTTCCCTCGTCTACTTCCTTTCCTATAACATAGACGAATTCACCTGTTTCAGCTTGGAAATTGGTACATATACCTAGCTCCTGGTTTTTATTGATGGGATTAGGAATATTGCAACCTAACTTTTTTTGCAAATACTGTTGCCAAAATTCAGGAATGTCATTGTTATTTTGCCCTTCTTGATTTCTTGTTTTAAGCTCATAGCCAATAATGTGAAATGCAGGTTTCGTAACTAATTTCGGTTCCATAGTACCTCCTAGAAAATGGGTTTTAGTTAGGGGAGCTTTTCCGATTAATGGCCCAGAAAATCTTTTGGCATCTCGGTATTGCCTTGGTGATATACCGTAGAATTTTTTGAATGCCCGATTAAACGATTCTTGATATTGAAAACCAACATCTAAGGCAATATCTATTACCTTTTCATCAGTATAGTATAAACGCTCAGCAGCAACTGTAAGTCGCCTTTTTCTGACGTAATCCATCACAGACAGCCCTACCATTGTCTGAAAAACCCGGTGATAATGGAAAGGAGAAAAGCAGGCAATCTCTGCTAATTCTATTAATGTAACTTGTCCATGTATATTCTCTTCAATATAATCAATGGTTCGTTGTATTCGGACTTCATAATCCACGCGATTTCACCTGCCCTACATTCACTATAACAGCCGTCTTTCATCTGTTCTTAACATTTTTTGCTAAAATTTGCTCCGAGAAATGATAATTCTGAGGTACTTGCATGTATGTGAAATATTATATCGACTTGATCATTTATCAATCTTAAAGGAACCATACATTTACTGTAATAAACTAGTTTTTAAACTACTATATAGAAAAATATACCAATCTATAGCTAGTTGTATTATAATACTAAAAATATCAGAAAGGAGAGGTTACGGTTGGAGAATTGTTTTATTTGTAATAAGCATGCTGGCTCAATTGAAACATCAGGGGTCACAATTTATGAAGATGAGTACGTATTTGTTGGTCACATTGATAAAAAAGGGGAACCAAATTATCTAGGTCATATCATGATTGATTTGAAACGTCATGTTCCAACACTTGGCGATATGAATATGGAAGAAGCAAAAGTGTTTGGAATGATGTTAGCGAGAGTTAGTAAAGCACTTCAAGAAACCGAGAAGGCGGAACATATCTACTCTTACGTTCTAGGAGATGCTGTACCGCATCTTCATCTTCACATCGTACCTCGTTATCCTAGTACACCAAAAGAATATTGGGGGCCAATGGCTGTCTATGACTGGGCGGATGCACCTATGGGAACTAATCATGAAGTTGTTGAGTTATGTCAGCGAATCAAACAGTATTTAGAGAATGATAGTTTATGTTAAAAGACTTTAGTTGGGTTGGGAGTGATGAAGATTTTATTGATCAGCCCAACTGCATTGAGATCGGAAGAGTGATTGTTGGTCGACATGGTGGAAGCTCTAGGGCTGGACAAACGAAGAATGAGGATGGATGTCTAGTATGGGTAGATAAAGATTGGGAGTTTGCGATGATCCTAGATGCCCATACCACAGCCGAAAGTGCTGAAGCAGTTGTAAAACAAATAGAGGCTAATGAACAACTAATAAAAAGCATTTTATCGCTACCATTCGCTTCATCGAGTTTTAAGAAACTCGAAAGTACAATGGTAGGTATTTTTCAAAATGAGCATTTCCTTTCTAAATGTGAAAATATAAAAGGAGAAACTTCCTGCTTAATCGTAGTAAGAAAAGAAAAGTTTCTTTGGTGGTTTTCAATTGGTGACTGCATCCTTTTCTTGTTTCATCACGAATTAGCAACCTTAGGACAGTATCAGCTGAATCAAAGGCAATTCTATGAATGGGTGGGGAAGGAAAATACGTTCCGAAAGCTAGTTCCCTGCTACAGTAGTGGAACAAGAGAATTAAGAAAAGGAAGTAATCACTTCTTGTTAGCGACTGACGGATTAGTTGAGTGTCCGAACAGTCAATTTGTTAATCCAGTAGAAATTGCTAATACGATTAAAAAAACTTGTCATTACGAAGGAATTCAGTCGTTATTGCTTGAAGTGGAGAACAAAAATGGTAAAGATAGTACAACAATTATTTCTTGGAAGGTGACTATTTTAGAAGAAGGTAGCATGCCTAGTAAAGGAGAATGATTATGATCAGATATCCAGCTTTAAATCAAGCGATAACAATAGGGGTGACTGCACCTTCCTCGGGGGTACCGACTGAACTGCATCAGGTGTTAAAAGAAGCATGTACTCGTATGGTGGAGCAGGGTTATCGCATCGAATGTGGCGAAACCGTTTGGACGCAGGAAAAGGCAAAGTCAGCGCCTGCTAAGAAACGGGCAGATGAATTTAATAACATGATGAAAAAAGATGAAATTCAAATGATCATTCCACCATGGGGTGGCGAACTTCTAATTGAGATATTAGAACATATCGACTTTGAAAATATGAAAGAAAAATGGATCCTGGGGTACTCTGATGTAAGTTTGTTGTTATTAGCGATTACATTAAAAACTGGAATAGCGACAGCACATGGAACAAATTTAGTAGATTTACGTGGTAATTATAGCGACGAAACGACTGCAATGTGGAAGTCAGTGTTGCAGACGCCTACTGGATCTTCAATTGTTCAGTATTCCTCTGAGAAGTATCAGAAGGAGTGGCAGCATGATCATCCATCCCCATGTGTGTTTCATTTAACAGAAGAGACGAACTGGAAATCAGTTTCCGATAAAAAAGTGCTGATGAGTGGACGTTTACTTGGTGGGTGCGTTGATGTTATTAGACATTTGATTGGTACGCCATATGGGGACGTTCGTTTCTTTAGTAAAAATTATATTAAAGAAGAGCCTATCCTATGGTATTTTGAGAATTGTGAACTATCAACGACGGATTTACGAAGAACTCTCGTCCAAATGAAATTGGCGGGGTGGTTTGAAAATTGTTCAGGAATTATGTTCGGAAGAAGTGATGTTAATACTTCAGTTGGTGGCTATGAAATCGAGGACGTTTACCAAGAGCTGTTCGAAGAGCTTCAAATTCCAATTATTTATGATATTGATTGTGGTCATGTCCCACCACAACTAACACTTATTAATGGTGCTTTTGCAAAAGTGGAAGTAGAAAACGGGAAAGGGACGGTACTTCAATATTTTACAGAGTAAAATAGTTTTGAATATCCTATGGCACCTTATATTGTAACAAAGAACACCCTCAGCTAGGTGGCTGAAGGTGTTTTGTTTTACGCTTCGCTTAATTCTGAAATTGAAACGCTTTGTTTATTATTTGGCTCATTTAAAGGATGAATCGTAGCTAGTCCGCTACTACGATCAACATGTTCAATGTAAACCTCTTGACCGTTATATTCGACAGATTTCATGTTTGGTGAAGAAGAAATTTCTTGCGCGCGTTGGGCGTCCATTTTCGCACCTCCTTTTTATAATTCCTACGTTTTACTATTTGTAGGGAGAGGAGTAGTTATGCATTTTTTTGGAAAAATAACCGTTGTAGAATAAGTGGAGAATTGCATAAGCACACCACATTAGATGGGAGAAATCCTTATGGAAATTAGAACCGTATGTAATTGGGACGAGGAGCTTTGGCAGGATGTGAGTCCCCTTTATTTTGAAGCATTTGGTGATAAGAGTGCTAAGCCCGTTAAGATCATTAAAAATATGTTTGCCCAAGGCATTGCAGAACTTCATGTGGGGTACAACAAGTCGGTGGCAGTGGTTATGGCGCTTACAGGAAAGCTTGTTTCTGATGGCGTTATGATTATTGACTATCTGGCGGTATCTGAGAAAGAGCAAGGTCAAGGACTTGGCAAACACTTTGTTGAGTACCTTGGACAGAAAGCAATTGCTGATGGGTACCAGAAAATTATTATTGAGACCGAGTCAGAGGAGACACTAGAAAATAAAAGGCGTATTCAATTTTGGCAATCTTGCGGTTTTATTCTTACAAAATATGTTCATCGATATATCTGGGTTCCGGAAACCTATCATGCCATGTATTTGCCTCTCGGAACTAATACGAATAAGGTAAGTGGAGAAGATTTGTTTGTATCTATTAATACCTTTCACCGGCTGTCGTTTCGTGGAGGTGGGAAGTAGGAAGTGCCAATCTTTTCGAACAGCTAGTTCTAAAGTGAAATTATGATGTGGGATCGAATGAAAAGCACGATATAAATAGATGGAGGAATGAAGAGTGGGTATACTGAAACAAAGGATTTTACAAGCATTGAGCTTAACTTATGACTTTTATAATCACATGGATGAAGGCTGTTTAGCACTAAGAATATCAGATGTACCCTCAAATACAATAGGAGAACAAGCATATTGTATTATTGGAGCAAGAGAAAGCTATTTAAATGCTTTGAAAATTGGTAAATGGGCTGGTTTTACTTGTAGTCTAAATAATAGTGATATTAAAAATTTAATCATTAACAAATTGGAAGAAACCTACACAAACTTAGAGAGATTTTTTCAAGATAATAGTGTAGAAGAAATAAATAGTGAGTTGTTACTAGATCTTTTAGAACATGAGGTTCAGCATCACGGTCAGTTAATTCGCTATGCTTATGCTAATAAAATAGATTTCCCCAAAAGTTGGAATGTCCGTTATACCGTATAAATTAGTTACTAGGATTTTCGAAACTTACAAGATGTCAAAAAAGGATCGAAATACGATAACGGGTTCGGTTGCCTATCTCAAACAAAGGAAATGTAGTAATTTGCCTATCAAATTGTTAGTTAATTTGGTAGGCAATTTTTATTGATATAAAAGGATTTATCCTAAATTATTAGTGTTATTTTAATTTGGTGTAGATGAATTTGCGTATGTATATTCAGCAGTATACATACGCAAAAAGGGTACAAATCAATGTACAGTTTAACTAAAATATATCTTTCCAATTCTCGATTTGAACAACAAACTTATAAAAAGCTCACAAGGAAACTGGTATTTTATGTTAAAATAATTTAGGGATTAAAATCAAGTTTGTGAAGAAGTGTACTTACGCTAACGAGCAGAATACTTGAAGAAGGTTATCTGTTTTTATAAAGATATGCCAAAGTGACAAATAGGAGGTTAGATGAATTGAATAGAGAAAAACTCACTGAGTATTTTTTGAAAAACTTTCCTGAGTATGAAGCAACACTTAAAGAACACTTAGATGATTACGGCGAATTGTTAGCCCATGTTTTTTACGGAGACACTATTTGTGTAAAATTAATTGAATTGCTAAAAGATGATACAGATAATGAAGAAGAAATAAAAAAAATATTTCTGTTATTAGAAAAAATGGCGGTAGAAGGAGATATAGATGTTAAAGAAGTTCTGCAAGTATCAATATTAGAAGTCCTTGGAGACGATAAGGACTTATTAGAAAAATCATATAAATATATGGGGGATAAAACCAATATTGCTTCTGATGAAATAGAAAGATTTTGGGGAAGGAAGTAATAAGAAATGTAGCAATTTACCTTCAGTTCCATCATTATTGAGTAGATAAAAATAAGCCCTTATAATAAGGAAATAACAAATAATGGAGTTGTTCTTATGGAGATAGTCGGAAAAACACCACATTTTATGGTGAAAAATTTTGATTTAGGATACTCAGAATTAGTAAAGTTTCTACGTTGTTTTACAAATAGTGTGGAGGATTTGTTATTTCCTTATTTTGAAGTGAACCTGGAAAATGAAGAAAAAGAATGGAAGGATTTCATCCAGGATAGGGCAGTATGTAAAAGTGATTTTTGGTCATTTCAAGGTGCGACACATAAAAATATTTATTGGTATAGACCTAAAACTGAACAGGAATTAATGAAAATAATAAAAAATGATGGGATGAACTTTATAACTTATATTACCCCAAATGGGAACGATATTGAAAAACATGAGTACTTGATTTATGAGGTGGAACACGTTACTGATGACGATAGTAATAAGGAATATACAGCAATGTTTATAGACGAAAGGAATACAGGTAGTTTTGTAGAGAGAGTTTTGCCGAAACTTAGAAACAATTTTAGTTCATTACAAATTGATTAGTTGTTGTGCTAACGGATGCTTGTGCGGCCGAGCCTAGGTCGTATCATATAACGGGTGGGATTCCCGTCGAGTAAGAACTAGCCATTCGCTCGTAGCGAGTCTTGGAGGGCTAAAGGTAACTTTAGTCTTTAAGCGTAGACAGTTAGATGGCGGGCCGAAAGCCAAGCGGTTGAAGGGATTGAGCTCCATAATGTTAGTTATTCGAGAGGGTTGATGCCTTAAGCATAGCAGAAAACTACATTCTATCCTTCGTAAAAGGCGAGAAGGATAAGCCTCTCTGGAGTCAGAGACCTTGGCACGTCATACATTGATATGGTACGGCAACTCGGGAGACCCTACCGGTCTTTTCTTTATATAGAAGAGTATGGTGTACAAGCGATAACAAGCAAGGAAACCAAATGCCGTGTAGGGAGTCGGATAGCAGCGTAGTACTAATGAAGTTGGGTAATGCCGATGGAGGGAAGGCTAGCTACCAGTTATCACCCTTACTAGGGACACATTTACTACACACAGAGGTAGGGATATTAAATGGAAACTGAACTACTAAGGATAGCAGAATTAGCAAAATCTGATCCTAAAATGAAGTTTACATCACTTGCACATTTACTAAATGAGCAATCACTAGTTCGATGCCATCATGAATTGCCTAATAAGAAGGCTCCTGGGATCAACGGTACCACTAAAGAGCAATACCATGAAAACCTAAAAGAAAACATAGAGGATTTAGTTGGTAGACTTAAAAGCAAAAGCTATCGTCCTGTACCCGTAAGAAGGATGTACATTCCCAAGCTCAATTCAAATAAGAAAAGACCGTTGGGAATACCGGAACATGAAGATAAGATTGTTCAAAGAGGGATTACGAAGATACTAAACACTATCTATGAAAATGATTTTCTAGACTGCTCTTTTGGGTTCCGTCCTAATCGTAATTGCCATGATGCTTTGAAAATACTGAACCACTATATCGAAAAGAGATCAGTAAACTATGTAGTAGATGTAGATATTAAAGGGTTCTTTGACAACGTTGATCACAAATGGATGATGGAGTTCTTAAAACTGAGAATAGCTGACCCTAATTTACTAAGAGTAATTGGTAGATTTCTTAAAGGTGGATATATGGAGGAAGGGAAGAAATACAAGACTAATAGTGGTACACCGCAAGGTGGGGTCATTTCGCCAATATTAGCCAATGTGTATCTCCACTATGTTCTCGACCTTTGGTTTGAGAAAAGGGTTAGACAACAGTGTAAAGGGCAAGCATACATTGTGAGGTACGCAGATGACTTTGTTTGTTGTTTTCAATATAAGAGCGAAGCTCAAGAATTCTTCCATTCACTTGTGGCAAGATTGAAGAAGTTCAATCTAGAAGTAGCCGAGGATAAAACTAAGATTATACCCTTCGGGCGTTATGCAGAGAAAGATGCAATCCAGAAGGGAAATAGTAAACCTGCAACCTTTGATTTCCTAGGTTTTACACATTATTGTGGTAAAAGTAAACAAGATAAATTTCGTGTGAAACGGAAAACAAGCAGGAAGAAGATCCAGAGCAAACTTAAAGAAACAAAAGAATGGTTGAAGTCTAATAGAAACAAAGATATTCATATGATTATGGATAGATTTAGACGCTCTCTTGTGGGATATTACAACTACTATTGCATCACAGATAATACCCCGAGTGTAAACAAATTCAGAGATAAAATCGGGTATCTATTGTTTAAATGGCTCAACAGAAGAAGTCAAAGAAAATCTTTTACCTGGGAAAAATTCAGACTCTTTCTTACTAAACGTCCATTACCTTATGCCAAAGTTAAGGTCAACATCTATGACTTAAGAAAAGAGATTAGCTATATTATGTAAATGGTAACTAGGAGGAGCCGTGTGCATTAATAGTGCAAGCACGGTTCTGTGAGGGGGGAGATCACAATCTACCGAAAGGTAGAGAGGTTCTCTTCTACTCGACTAGTGGAACAGGCTGTAACAGCCGTTGTGTACGAGCGAACAGTTTAGTTTAGGGGAGGGATAATTTGTTATATGTAATTTTTTCTATAGAAATTCCCGATGAAATTTTTCTCTTTTTTATGATTTTTTTATTTATAATTTATGTGATTTATCGTTTTATGAAAAGAAATATCCAATGTGTGAATTGTGAACAGCAATTTGCGAAAAAAGACATTAGGAGTCCTTTTAGTAAAAAATCGACATTATGTAAAACCTGTGGAACAGAGCATCAGTTAGAAAAGAAATTTATGGATATTATGTTTATTATTTTATTTATTAATTTACCTGGCGTATATGTAATTCCATTATTTGATTTAGATAGATTTTTTAACTTTTGGGTTTCAATGTTAAGTTCATTATTGATATTTTTTACAATACTTTATTTCTTTCCTTTTTCAATTAAGAAGAAATCGATGTGATTCCAGCCAACGTAGAGTACCACGATTGACGTTCTTTAAGTAACGATAAGCTTTAGTGGAACAAGCGATTACAACGTTTGTGTCGCTAAAGGGGAGATTAACGAATGAAGAAGTTGTCTTGAGATAACTACTGTTGCTGATTGGAAGTGACCTATTGAAAACTATAAAACGTTTATCTATTCTAGGACTATTTTACGTCATGTTATTTGCTTTAGGATTTAGTCTTTTGGAAAATTTAGAAAGTAAAAAAGTCTATCCATTTGAACACGTACAAGTAGGATTTTATAGTAGCGTAAAAATGGGTTTTATTATTTTCCTTATCATCTATTTACCTATAACAATAGTGACAGACCTGCTATCAACAGATAAGAAATATAAGATATTTTGGGGAATTTTAAAGACACCATTTTTTAGTATCTTGGGTGTTGTTATCGGACAATTAATCTTTTATATGACATACCCAGAATGGGTAGAACTAAGTGGTTATATATTAAATAAAGAGACCGCACTAATTATTTTTGGATTAGTAGGATTTATATACTCCCTAATTACCATTATTTATAAAAAAAAGTTTTAGGAGAGCTTTAGCCGAACAATCTGATGCTCCTGTTGTGGTACTAACTACGAGCGTTTATTCAGGAAGGAATAAACGTCTTTTTATGGAGTTTAATTACAAGAGAGCAATTTAACACAATAAGAAAGGAGAAATAAATGAAATATTCCTTTTATGGTACAGTAGGTTTATTGTTAATTTTTATTCTCTTAACTATTTTAAATTATGATGGGTTTGCAATTATTAAAGGTTTTGTTGAATGGGCAACTCGAAACATTCTACCTTGGATTGCGTTATATTGGTTTATACGATTTGTCACGAGCAACAAAGAATAGAAGCCTCCTCAAGTAACTGGGTGCGTTAATTGAAGAAGCAATTGAAAATAAATACAAGGAATAGACCAGTTTCCAGAACTGGTCCATTCCTTGTATTTGCTAAATTGCACCCGCAATATGCATTACAATTTGGCGTGTATTTTATTGGATAAATTTAACGATAGTTAACGAAACCTGGTAGAAAAATCATCCTTTTTCTTGTTCGCTTTGCACTTCAAAGCTTGCACCCTTTAACTATTTTTAAGGTTTGAACTTAAGCTTCATGTAACTGATCAATTTGAGTTTTAGTTGACACCTTTAAAATTAGGAAAATTAACGAAAGACTAGATAGAAGTACAATAATTCCAAATACGATAAGTATATGATTTACAGCATAGTAATTAATGATAAAAGAGCCGAATAGTGTTCCGATCGGGACAACGGTTAATAAAATCGTTGAGACTAGTCCCATGACGCGGCCCATTTTATCCTTAGGAATGATCGTTTGATAAAGGGTTCCTATACCAGTACTAGCTAAGGCGACACCTAATCCGAGGATGATCGATGATACTATCGCAATTACAAACGTAGGGATCGTACCTAATAAAAGTAGAGAGACACCTTCAAGAGATAAACCGATGACCACCATTTTATATTTGTCTTTAAATACTTGTAAAAAGATCAAGAAAACTCCGACAATAGCTCCAACGGAAATAGATGTGTTGATTATTCCAAACCCAGTGGAACCTACTTGAAGGATGTCATTACTTAAAATGGTTATGAATACCTGAAGCGGTGCTAGAAAGAAATTAATAATGACACCACCAACAAATACAAGATAAAGTAGCTGAGTATTTGTTAATAGGTAAGTAAAACCTTCTTTAAAACGTTTGTTGAAACCCTTATTTTCTGTATCCAAATTCACGTTTGGAATTGAAATCCAAAACTCGGTAAAAGCAGAGAATAAGTATGAAATACCATTTATCACAAGTAGTACCCAAATATCAGTGATGCCAATGAGAATACCTGCTAATACCGGTCCTATTATATTACTCATTTGCATGCTAAACTGATTTAAGGAGTTGGCTTTTGGCAGTTGTTCTTCTTCCACGATCAGGGGAATTGACGCCTGAATGGCTGGTGTGAAAAAGGCTGTTATTCCAGAAGATAGCGCAATAAGTCCATATAAGCCTACCAAAGGCAAATGACCGGTAAACAAGAAAGCCGCAATTACGAGCATTAAAAGACCATTCAGGAAATCACTGGCTACAATGATGTGTTTTTTATAATTCAGATCTGCAAATGTACCTGCGATTGGTTGTATGAAGATCATTGGAATTGTAAAACAAATTAAGCTAATACCGAGTGCTAGTGAAGATCCTGTTGAGGTATAGATATACCACATAAGGGCGATTTGTAGAAAGCGATCCCCTAATTTAGATACGGTCTGACCACCCCAGAGTAGTACGAAATTTTTATTTTTCCACAATGAAGTTCTCATTTCATTTGTTACTCCTTACATGATTTATTAGTCAGTCAAAAATGTAGACATTGACTCTAGTGTAGCTTTTATTAAGTCTTTATTTACTGTATAAAGGTTCTTTTTCTCTTGTTTGGTAATTGAAAGGAACCCTTGGGAAGATAGTATTGAGACATGATGAGAGATCGTCGAATTAGAGAGTCCTAATTTATGGGCAAGTTCATATCCCGAACATGGTGTTGAATTTAGGATCTTAATCATCTTCATTCGATTTTCATCGGCTAAAGCCTTGAATCTCTCGTATAGTTTCTCTTCATTCAGTTTTTCATGAAGATTAATGTGAATGGACCGAACGCCATAAACGAAAAACAGTTGTTGAGATTCGTCCTGATAGGAAGTACAAGAGCTACTGTCGTAAAAGTATGAAGGAATGAAAATGATTTTCTCTTGGTTGTAGTCGTAATCGATTCTTAATAACTTGGCGATTTTTTGCTGCGGATCATCTATTAATTCACTCTCTAACTCAAGTAGGCTATCATAATGAATTTGCGTTAAAAGTTCCAGTTCAGGAAGAAAGTATTGAAGATAAAATCCTTCAATTAACTGTACTAAACGTTTTTTACTATCCTCTGCATTCGCACACAAGTAGGTTAGCTTCCATTTCTCTACTTCAGGAAAATTCATTTCTTTGATGAAAGGTGCTAGTGTCGCAGGATCTTCTACGTGCGTTGGTATTTTTCGTTGGGTGCCGTATCCTGAGTGTGTAAACATCGTAATTAATTCTAGTGGAGACATGTTTTTTAAATAGGATAAAAAGTCTTCAATTTCTTCGGCTTGTTCCGAAATTATTGTATTAGGGATAAGGGTTAATCCAAAGAAACTTTCAAAACTGAAAAATACCTCAAGTTCCGACTTCATTTCTGGTGTTAATGAAGATCTTGTTTTCTTTACCCACTTTTCTAACTCTATCGGAACGTTATCACTATCATTACTGAGCTTTTCGTGACAATTGGTCCGAAACATTGCTGCAAGAAGTTCAATTGCAGGGGAGATAAGGACACTTACAGACGGATGGATTTCCTTTAGCATTTAATTACCTCATTTCGAAGTTCATGAAATTGATATTTTCAAAAATATCGTACCACTTATTTCGAAATTGTTCAATGTGTCATTTCGGAATTTTTCGAATTCAAATAAATTGTGTTGTATAAATGGAGAGCGTGCTCGAAAAAAAGGGTATACTTGAGATGTTAGAATATTGTTTGGGGGAAATGTTATGAACTATATGTTAGATCACGTAGGAGTAGCCGTAAGAAGAATTGACGACGCTCTGCCTTTCTATCTGGATGTACTGAATGGGGTATTAGAGGATCGTTATACAAGCGAAGCACCAGGCGTTGAGGTGCATGTTGCTGTTGTCAAAACTGAGGATAAAATCATTGAATTACTAGAGCCGACAAACAAGAACTCACCAATTGCTCGGTTTCTTAAACAACGAGGCAAAGGGGTGCATCATCTTGCGTATCGAGTTGACGATTTGGACAAAGCGATACTAGAGGCAAAAAATAAAGGAGTTAGGTTTCTAGAAGACACTCTGCGAGTCAATGCACGGGGAAGAAGACTTATTTATATAAATCCGATCTCAACAGACGGTACGTTAATTGAACTTTGTGAGTATCCGAATAGGTAAGATTAGTATTAATACGATTACTTAGCAATAAGGCAAGTATAGAGGCTATACTTGTTTTTTTATTTTAGTAAAAGGAAATTAATGTTAAAATTAATGTAGAAAATGAGGTTCGTAGATTTATAAGGAGTTGATATATTTGAACTGGCTACTGTTGATAGCGGGTATTATTTTATTGCTACTAATGATAAAAGGTCTTGCTTTATTAGAAAAGAAAAAAGCAAAGTCGATGTCGATATCAAACCAGATTAAACAAAACTCACTAATGGTTCCATTAGGTATTGTGCTTTTGTTTCTACTAGCATTTCTTCCTTATCAAGTCTGGGTCCTATTTGGTCGTCCACAAGGATGGGAAATCCTTTATATATTTGGGTTTTCGGAATTGATAACCATCGTTCTCTGTTTTTGGTTTTATAGTAGAGAAATGAGACAAATGAAACTGAATGAATACAATTGAAAATATTAAAAGGTTCGTTGATGGAAAAAGAGGATGTACTTGGTGACATCCTCTTTTTTGAGTTAAGATTATATATGATTTGGCGTAGAGATTACTCAATTAAGGAGTTTCCTTTTAAGTACAAGATGAGTTGAGTAATAATAGCAAGAATAGGAAGTTCTAAAATAGCCCTATAATTAACGCTAAGGCTATCAAAGGTTGATCTAGGAATGCAATCATTGCTATTGCCAACGCTGTAGGTAAATTTCTCGCCAGTGTAGTCATGCTTAAACTTGCGCTCTTGATACGAATACTTCATGGTCTGCCCTATTTTTTGTCCAACGATAAAGTTGATGACGAAAAAGAGAAGGAGTGGTATTAGTAGTTGCCATAATAAATTTAGGTTATCAAGAAGTAATTGCCCTTGAGCAGCAAACATCGCAATAACGGCAAATCATAAAAAAAGAACAGGTAAGACACTAAGCTTTGGAAGTAGCGCTACTTTTATTTGTAGTTTGTTTATTAAGAATACATTTGTAATAACTGCTAACACCAACGGTAGTATCAATATCAGGATAATACTCTCTAGTAAAAACTAAAATTCCTGTTGTATTAGTAAAAAGAAATAAGAAAACAGGTAGTAAAATAATCTGGAGGATTAGATGCATTTTTTCTAAAATAAGGGATTTTCTTTCAGATCCAATAATCAAGGCATGAGATTAATTCTCACGCCTTATCGTTTGTTTATGGCAGATCGGATGGGTATATAAATAAGTATTCATCAATTGCACGAACGATAGCTGCAACGATTTGGCGTTGAGATTTTTCATCAGTTAGCAGTTGGAGGTCTTCGTTATTACTAACGTATCCAAGCTCCATAATTAATGAAGGCATTTCAAGCTTTTGCATGAGAAAATAATGTTTACCTCTGATTGGAGTTTTATGAAGGTCGAAATAGTCATTTAAATGTTGTTGAACAATCTGTGCTAAATGAAAACTTCTTCCGCTTGCTTGATAGATTACGACAGGACCTCTGCGTTCACTGCTTTTAGACCAATTCATATGTAGACTTAGAAAAACCTTTGGTTTCAGTGCATCTGCAATCATTTTTCGTTGTTTCAAATCTTGATTATGCCGACTAATATTATGATAAGGGCTATCATCGCTTAATGCATAATCGTGAATCCTGGTAATGCCAACACGGTATGACTTTTTCTTTAACTCAGAATACAACTCTTTTCCAAAAGTTAAATTCAGGTCTTTCTCTAAGATACCATCTGCTGATGTGCCGCCATCGACGCCACCATGTCCAACGTCTATAATGACGTCATAAGGGGCTAAATTCGGATAGGCAAAACTCGATTCTGGCAATGAAATATAAGCCCCAACAAATAGGATGATAGCGAATATAACTTTGATGAGTGATTTGCTAAACCTAAGAAAATATAGCATATGATTAACCGTTCCCCCAATGCTGTTTTTTTACATAGTTTAGAATGTACGTTGTGAGAACGGATTATGTTGGAAAACACTAATATTGTATAAAAAAAAAGGTCAAAAGCGCACTATTGCGCTTTTGACCTTAATTACTTGCTTGTCAAACCGTTACGGTTTTTTTTAGCTTTTCAAGCATATCAACAGTCATTTTGGCAAGATCGTAGTCTGCTTTAAAGCCCCATTCTTTTTGGGCAGCAGAGCAGTCGATGGAATTTGGCCAGCTGTCAGCAATTCCTTGTCTTACTGGGTCTACATCATATTGCATTACAAAGTTTGGAATGTGCTTTTTAATTTCAGCTGCGATTTGTTCTGGTTCAAAGCTCATCGCTGTCACATTAAATGAATTACGATGAATTAGCTTTGATGGATCTGCTTCCATTAAGTTAATGATCGCATTTAACGCGTCTGGCATGTACATCATATCCATATACGTTCCTTGAGCAATGTATGAAGTGTAACGAGCATCTTCAATCGCCTTGTAATAAATGTCTACAGCATAATCGGTTGTACCGCCACCAGGTGGTGTAGCATATGAAATTAAGCCTGGGAAGCGAAGGCCTCGCGTATCAACGCCATACTTATGGTAGTAGTAGTCACACAGAAGTTCACCTGAAACTTTATTAACACCATACATGGTGGTAGGACGTTGAATTGTATCTTGTGGTGTTTGATCTTTTGGCGTTGACGGACCAAAGGCACCAATCGAACTAGGAGTGAAGAACTTACAGTTTAATTCTCTTGAAACTTCTAGAGCATTGACAAGACCACCCATGTTTAAGTTCCATGCAAGTAAAGGCATTTTTTCAGCTGTTGCTGATAATAATGCAGCCAAGTGAATGATTGTATCTACTTCGTATTTGTTCGCAACATCAAACATCGCCTTGTGATCAGTCACATCTAACAGTTCAAATGGGCCTGATTGAACAACGTCGCTACCGTTATCACGGATGTCAGTAGCAATCACGTTATCTGCTCCGTAAATTTCACGCATTTTTAGAGTAAGTTCTGAACCGATTTGTCCTAAAGCCCCAGTTAATAAAATTTTCTTCATATCCGGTACCTCCTATATTCTCCCATAGTAAAAATGTTATTAAATAACCCCTAATTCTTTTCCTACCTTTTCGTAGATCGCAATTGCCTCATCTAGCATTTCTTTTGTATGTGCTGCAGTTGGCATGTTACGTACGCGTCCAGTTCCTTGAGGAACAGTAGGGAAGACGATTGATTTCGCATAAACGCCCTCTTCATATAAACGACGGCTGAATTGTTGTGTTAATCTTTCTTCACCGATAATACAAGGTGTAATTGGTGTTTCACTTTCCCCGATGTTAAAGCCAAGCTCTTTTAAGCCTTTCTTTAAATAGTCACCATTTTCCCATAAACGGTCATGTAACTCTGTGCTTTCCATTAAAATCTCAATCGCTTTTTTACTAGCAGCAACGTCAGCTGGAGTTAGGGCAGTAGAAAATAAGAATGGACGGCTTCTTACTTTTAGCCATTCAATTAATTCTTTTTTACCTGCTACATAACCACCAACGACTCCAATTGCCTTAGAAAGAGTTCCAATTTGGAAGTCAACTTTATCAGATAGTCCGAAGTGCTTGACAGTACCTGCACCTTTTCCGAGGACACCAGAACCGTGAGCGTCATCGACATAAGTAATTAAGTCAAATTCTTCAGCAATTTGAACAATTTCAGGTAGTTTGGCTACATCACCGTCCATTGAGAATACGCCATCAGTGATGACCATAATTTTGTTATAAAGACCACTTTCAACAGCCTCTTTTGCTTTTTGGCGTAAGTGATCCATATCTGAATGATTAAAACGAATGATCTTTGCTTTTGATAGACGGCAACCATCGATAATTGACGCGTGGTTTAGCTCATCTGATAAAATGGCATCATTTTTATCCATAACGGCAGATATAGCAGCCATGTTACAGTTGAAGCCTGATTGATAAGCGATGGCCGCTTCTGTATGTTTAAACTCAGCAATTTTATCCTCTAATTTTGTGTGTAACTCTAACGTACCGTTAATCGTACGCACAGCTCCTGCACCTACACCAAATTCTTCAATCGCTTTTTCTGCTACTTCTTTTAAGCGTTGGTCAGTAGCTAATCCTAAGTAATTGTTTGACGATAGGTTAATTAAATCGTTTCCATTAATCTTAATGATTGGCCCGTTAGCACTTTGAAGAGGATCAATCACATTGAAAAGACCTTTTGATTTTAAGTCATCTAAATTTTCTTTTAAGAAACTATCTAAAACTTTTGCCACGTTTATTCCTCCTACAATTGTTTGTTATTCCTAAAAGGATATATGTTTTTCTGGAAAGGACACACGAACAAAACTGTATTGTTATATTTCTATGTTGTATAACTCATTTTAACACAGTTAATTTCATTTGTTTATATAGAAAAGACATTTTTACCATAAAAATTTTCGTGTTTTTAAAGAAGAAGTTTGTCTGTGAGAGGAGGACAAAACAATGCTTTTATAATATGCTATAAATATGGTAGAATTATAAATATTTTCCAATGAGGTTGAGAAGTGATGAATTTACTAGAACATGAGTTATAAAACCGTAGTAGAGGACCTCCTATATTAAAATGATAATCAATTAAAAAAATTGGAGGTAGATTAGAATGGTAAAAGATGAGATGTTTTTAACGTATATACGTAACATGAATGAAAGTTTTAGTGGTTGGGATTTTTCTTATATTACTAATACTGGGCGTGTTCAGAATGAATTGATGACGTGGTCTTATGGCAGCCTTTTAGTACCAAACCTAGCAAAAGCTAACACAATGCTTGATATGGGGACTGGAGGTGGAGAGCTACTGTCAAAACTGAAACCACTACCGCCAAAGGTTTTTGCGACAGAGGCATATAAACCTAATGTTCCGATTGCTAGAAATAGACTTGAGCCATTGGGCATTCAAGTTTATGAAATTGAGGAAGATAATAAGCTCCCGTTCGAAAAAGATTTTTTTGACTTAGTTATTAACCGGCATGAGGCTTATTGCCGGAAGGAAGTAAAAAGAGTGCTTCGTAACAAAGGCGTTTTTATCACGCAGCAAGTTGGTGGAACCGATTGTGCGCAAATAAATGATGCGCTTGGGGCACCTCCTTATGATGAATATGCGTATTGGAATTTGGATTATGCAGTAAAGGAGCTTGAAAATCATGGTTTCAAGATTGTTCTTGCGAAAGAGGAATTTCCACTGCAACGATTTTACGATGTTGGTGCACTAGTTTACTATTTGAAGGCTGTACCATGGCAAGTGCCTAATTTTGAGGTAGAAACATACATTTCTAGATTATATGAAATCCATCAACACATTCAGAACAAGGGTTATTTTGACGTAAGGCAGCATCGCTTTGTGATTGAAGCTCGACCTATGTAATGCTGTATAGGGGGCTCGATTTTTGGGGCCTTTTTTAGTATCAAATGATAAATTGGAACCTTGAAACCTACGTATAAAAAGGAAAACATCAGGCGCTTAACTATGGTAGAAGAAAAAATAGATTCCATTCTGAAACAAGATGATGTAAAATCTTAGGAGGCGGTAATATGCCATTTTGGGTTGAAAATTTGCTTTTTTTTGGTTCATTAATTATGATTATTTTTTTATGGAAATAATTAATTGATTACTCATTCTCTGAAGGAACAAGTTTATGTGATTTATGCGGGGCAGAAATGAAAGGTCGTATGATCAAAATATTTCAGAAATAGTGTGGCACTTGTAAAAGAGCTTTGAAATGAGTAGTACATAAAGAATAAGGTGGATAATATGAACAAACGATTAGGTTTTATGCTGATATTGATGGTAATAATCATAATAGGCTGTACTCGGGATGAAACGACTATTAAAAAAGCTATCGAACAGCTTGACTATAAGGTCTATGTTCCTAGCTATATTCCAGCAGAGCTAGAATTAGAGACAGCTGTACTAAAGGATGGTCTTATTCTAATATCTTATCAAAATGTAGACGGAACAAAGTATGTAGAATTTAGTCAAGATGCTACATCGAGAGCGTTGAATATTGAAGGGTTACTAACTTTTAAGAAAAGTGGTGAAGATCCTTACGAACGAAACGCGACACGGAGAATACAAGAAATAGGACCGTTTGTAGGGGTTTATGACATTAACGAGAAGCTAACTAGCTATAGTTATGAATTTATTAAACCAAACTTGCAGAGCGATAGCTATCCGTTTTATTGGATAAGTTCTGTAGGAATACCCGAGGCCGAGTTCCTGAAGATTGTATCTTCTTTAAAGTAAGGGAGTAACTAGCTGTAATTTAAGAGAGGTTTAGGTAACTAAGCTGACTGAACAACCGAATATTGATAGTAGAATGAGCTAGAAGAAAGTCTTCTTAGCTCATTTTTTTATCTGTGCGATCGAGAAAAATTAAAAAACATCTAAGTACTAATTTTGCAGATGTTATCGTAAGTAAGGAATAAATCCAATTCCAGCCTTTGCTGTATTTGATAAGTTGTGTGTGCCGTTCTAACCAGCGCTCCATTAATGCTTGTGGGATAGAGAATAGCCATACCTTTAAAACTAACTGTTTAAACGAATCCTGATTAGTCAATCGACAATACCAAACTGTAACTAACGAACATAAGCAATAGTCGTAAATGATACTGCTCTTATAATATTTAGGTAAAAAACGGACGGGATAACGCAATACTTTTTTCTTCGCAAGTATTGGAGCTATAAAAAAATTAACATAGCTGTTGAGTAAAAACAGAATAACCCAGTTTTTATAACTCCTTCCTAGTAATGAGATTGGTGAAGCTATTAGACCGAAAAGCAACAACCATTTAAGAATTTTTTTTCCAAAGCGATGCCCCAAGGAAACCACTTCCTTTTCTTTGATGAATGCTTTTAGTATGAGTCTTTCATGTTATGTTTATGATAAAACCTTTTTATTTTAGGAATAAAAAGGAGAATTATAATAAAAACACGAATAAAACTTACAAATAAAGGAGGTTTTCCATGTATAAAGTTATTCTTTTTGACCTAGATGGAACGCTAACTGATCCTAAGCTTGGAATTACGAAGTGCGTGGAGTATTCGTTAGCGAAATTAGGGATTTCTGAACCAAATCTTGATATGCTGGAGAAGTTCATTGGGCCACCACTTCAAGAGTCATTTGCGAAAATCTATGGTTTCGATATAGAAACGACGAACAGAGCGATTGAGTACTATAGAGAGCGGTTTCGAGAAAAAGGCATGTATGAAAATGAAGTATATTCTGGAATTTCAAGTCTACTCGCTTCTTTAAAGAATCAAGAAAAAATAGTAGTCGTTGCAACTTCAAAGCCAACCGTGTTTGCCGAGAAAATACTGCAACATTTTTGTTTAGATCAGTATTTTGACCTTATCGTAGGAAGTAATTTGGATGGTACGAGAACTTCAAAAACTGATGTTATTCAATACATTTTAGAAGAGTATCCTGAATTCGAGAAACATCAATTTTTAATGATCGGTGATCGTGAGCATGACATTATTGGCGCAAACAACACGAGAATAGACTCAATCGCTGTTACATACGGGTATGGTACTTTCGCTGAATTAGAAGTGGTTAAGCCAACCTGTATTGTCAAAGATGTTGAAGAACTACGTGAGAAATTGACGTTTGAATGTATTAGTGGGTGATAATATGGAGATCTGGCTACATTTTTTACTTTTTGCTATACCTGGTTTTCTTATTTATTATGGCTTGTATTATCTTACTCCTAAACTAGTAAAGAAAGGCGTACCACTAATCTTTGCGTTTTGGAGTTGTTTGTGGATACCAGTCATCGCTTTACTGCCCTTGGCCATATCATTGGCAGACGTCATTGATGGTATGGAACTGTCACGATCTGCGGTGGTCGAGAGGTTTCATCTTCACCCACTACGAGGGAGTGATTGGTTATGGGTTGGCGGTGCAGTTATAGCTACAATCTTATTAGATCAATTGCTAGAACCTATAGGCAAATATTTTGCTAGAAAAAAAGCATTTGCTCCACCACCCTATTTACCTGCGCCTTTTAACCCGTTACATAAGTTTACTTTTCCACCACATGATTTTTTTGGGGTGAAATTAGCTGGTAATTGGAAATTGTTACTTTTATTTATACCCCTGCATTTAGTTGCCATGTTTAGTGAGGAAATGATGTGGCGAGGCTTTTTGCTTCCGCTTCAAGTAGCGATCTTTGGCGATCTAGCCTGGGTATTAAATGGTTTGCTTTGGGCTTGGATTGTTCACGCTTGTTTAAAATGGCATTTTGTTGGAATGCTGCCGAGTATGTTAATTGCACCCTTTATTGCTCAACTTACAGGATCCACTTTGGCATCATTCTTTGTTCATGCCATTCCAAACTCATTATTATGGATTATTTTATTGCTAGGTATAATACAAAAAAAAGATAACCAAATGAATACACCCATTTCTTGAAGTGTGAGACAGGAGGGAATGTCAATGAGGCTGAGGCATTTTTTTATTTTACCAATGATTTTACTATTATCAATAATGATTGGATGCAGTTCCAATTCCAATACCTCTGTTACCGCAATTAACCTTATGGCTTCAGATAATGTAGTGATTATGCCCCATAAGATGCCAAAAGACTTTCATTTTTCATTGAAATATGGTGTAGGTGCTTTGAATGAGATTAATACATTTGAAAATACCTATACGAAAGATCTGGTACTGGATGGTACGATTACAACAGGTTTAACGTTGACTAAAAAAGAGCGTAAAGCTATCTATTATAAAATGAAAGAAATTGAGCTTTTAGAAACAGTTCAAAATGCAAGATATGAAGGTGAGGATGGAAGTTCAATTTGGATGGAACCGGCGTCGGAATATTACTTAACGATCCAAATGAATGGTGAAATCTACAAAGTTCATTGGGCCGGCCATATCTATGATAAAGAAATTAGAGATATGTTAGCCATTTTTGTCTTGCGATTTTTACATGGTGAGATTATCGAGAATAAGCAAGAGTTTAAAAAACTGCCTAAAGCAAATGGATGGTATTTGTAGGAATTGATTCAGTGGAAGAGGATAATTTTGATAGATAATTTATAAAGTTTATGATTAGATAATCGGAAAATTATATATGTGTAAAATTAATGAGACAAACCATATGAAGTACAATTTTAGTTAAGTAAGAGGAGTGTTTTAGTGAACCAGGGTTATGAGCTACTAGATAAATATCTATCCGAGGTAGAGGCATTTGGGTTATCCGGTGCGGTACTAGTTGGACAGGGTAGCCAAATAGAATTTAAGAAGGCTTACGGTTTTTCCAACATAAAGGAAAACATATTAAGTCAAACGGATACAATCTATGATATGGGTTCAATCACAAAACCATTTACTGCAGTAGCAATCATGAAGCTCATTCAAGAGAATAAGCTATCATTTGGGGATAGAGTTGCAGATATTCTTAGCGATGTGCAGAATTGGAGTAAAGAAAAAACAAGACATCACAATTCACCATTTACTCACTCACACAGCAGGAATTAAGGACACCGTAGGGGATGATTACCTATTTGAAACCACTGAAGAGGTATTAAATAGAATTAATTATCAGCCTCTGCTATCTAAGTCAGGAACGAAGTATCATTATGCTAACGATGGATTTACATTACTTACGATGGTACTTGAGAAGGTAACTGGTAAGGAGTACGAGGAATATTTAAATCAGCATATATTTGCTCCTTTAGGAATGAAAGAAACAGGTTATAATCTACCAAAATGGAATAGCTCTAAAATCTCACATGGTTATGTTAACTTTCATAATTTTGGGCATTCACTAGAAAAATGCTATCCTACGTGGGCATTAAAGGGGACTGGCGGAATGCTTTCAACTTTAGAAGATATGTTTCGATGGCACAAGGCCCTAGTAGATTATGAAATTCTTGATAAAAAGACAACAGAATTGATGTATATTCCGTATCTAAATAATTATGGGTGCGGCTGGGAAGTCGATGAATCTAATGGTCAATTGATTGTTAGTCATAATGGAGCAAGCTACTATGGTACAAGTGCCTGTTTCTATAGAAATCTTATTACCGAACAAACAATTATCCTTTTTACAAATCAATCTTTCAATCACTTTGCACTAGTCAAACCGATAATGCACCATGTAAAGGAAATTCTAGAACTTGAGAGCCTTGGGAGTGATGGTATTGTTAAAAAAATGAGTAATATCCCAAATCTTTCCCTAGAACATCTTCCTAAAACTTTAAAAGGGAAAACAATTAAATATAGTCTAAACGGGACGTCTGCTAAGATAAATTGGGGATCCCACTTTGGGTTACTAGAGTTAAGTGATGATGTCCTAAGGTTTTTGGTTAATAAACAGGTAAACGAGAATATAGACAATTCAATCGCCATAGCTCATGAACTTGTTGAGCAGAGTGACACAATTCTTAGGTTAATGCTTAATAATCCCGAAATAATTGAACAAAGGAAAACAATTTTAGGCAGAACCATTCAAGAGTATGTAGAGAAGAATGGTGAAATAAATAGGATAGCTGTTTATGGGGCTTCACCATCTGTGATTATGAAGTCAACAGTTGAGATAAGGGTGGAGTTAAAAAATACCGTTACTGAATCTGATGCACTTTATATGTACTTCTTTTGGGAGGAAGAAGGTAAATTAAAATATGTTGGATTTGCAAATGGGCTGAAAGATGTAGAAACATTGTTGATTAAGCCTATGAAACTTGATGATTGGAATAATCGCCAGGAGTGTGTCAGTCTAAGTCTAAATAGTCATCACTTTCAACACTTTGCTATTCAGGGTAATGAATTAATAAGTTTATAATAACGTTAAGCCATGAGCAAACAAAATCTCATGGCTTTTTTAAACTTAATTCTCAATAACTTTCTTTATATAAAATCTATGCTTTAAAAAACCAACTTGTATAAATGGAGTAAGTGTTTCTTCGTTATTAATTTTTACTTCCGTAAAATCTTCTCCATCGCTTTTCCCTTTGCTAACTCATCGATTAGCTTGTCCAAATAGCGAATTTCCTGCATAGTTGGTTCTTCAATGTCTTCCACTCGGACACCGCAGACCACACCCTTTATTAAAGCCCTCGAAGGATTTAGTTGAGATGCTTCCGCAAAGAAGGTCTCAAAGTCTGTCTGCTTTTCCAAATGTGCATCTAACTCTTCCTGGCTATAGCCTGTCAACCAAAGGATGATTTCATCGACTTCAGTTTTCGTACGTCCTTTTTTCTCCGCCTTCGTAACATAATGTGGATAGACACTTGCAAAACTCATTGTATAGATACGATGTTTGGCCATGGTAATCCTCCGATATCCGTTTTCTTTATTATAGTACGAAAAAAAGGTGGGTTCAAACGAAGAACCCTATTACAATCATCGATTCTGTATTTTGGTCTTCGGCTTTGGAGATTTATGTTAATCTTAGAGTGAGGTTAGCAAAAATCACCAACGGCTTATTGTGTTAATGTTTGCCCTTGGTAGTTATTTTATATATCACATTATCGGCAATAGTCTGTAAAAAACTGAAACTTTATGCTTTCTATTTCGTCTATTAAAGAAAGATCGTTTTGGAGGGATTATATGCAAATTAGGTTCTTTCTTCAATTATTAATCGTGCTATCAATAATAGTTGGTTGCTCGAATGAAGCGAATTATCTTAGTGAAGTGAATAAACAAAATGAAGAACTGAAAGAAAGTATCTACAAAAATCCACCACAGGTGACAATTTCTAATGGGGTAGAGGAAGTCAACGGTCTACTTGGCCCATATGGCTGGACGTCTTGTTGTAATAATGGGAAAAGTATAAGTGTTCAAGCGTCCTCGGATGCACCACCGAACTTAGTTCAAAACAGAAAACCGTTGAAAGTAACTTCTGGCACGACAATATCTATAGAGTTCGAGACACCTCCTATTAAATATGAGGTCAAGACGTGGGGTGAAAATAACGATGTTACAGGCTCCTTTACTGAAATAGATACTATTACACATAAAGGAAGAACTGTTTTTGAAATTCTTGCGACCTGGGAGCAGGGTATTGCGAGTTACTCATTTTTAGTAGATATTGAACATGAGAGCGGTGCTGAAGCCGTCATTAACACTATATTAATTTCTTTAGAATCGAAAGAAGGAATTGAACTTTTTGCAAAAGCAGTTGCTACTTCAAAGAAAGAGCCCGGTATTGTTAATATGGCAAACCCGCAGTATCAATTCAGTCTCGGTGAAGAAAGCTATTTTCTTTGGATTACTGAGAAAGCAGGAACAATCATGAATACAAAAGACACACATACGATCTATTCGTTGTCCAGAAGTTCAGTTGAAGAAATCTATGAGTTTGTGAATAAAGTTAATTAAACATCAATTTTTTGTATTAGGTAATTATTGAAATTTTTGTTATTACAAATAGCATATGAATAGCTTAAGGGCATGGATTTAGGGAGGAAACATTATGATTAATAGAAACAAGAGTAAGAGGAACTGGTATATCGTTGGTGTAGTCACGATGCTTTTAGGTGGTATCTGGCTGTTCTTCCATTTCACTTACTTTTTTAATCCTCTAACGTTTAAAAAAGATGATGTCACGTATTTACCTTGGAGCTGGTATGAAAATCCGCTGACAATTGAATACATGGTATTAGAGGACGAGGGCTGGCAAGGAAAAATAGTAGATGATGGAAGTGAAGTAAAGTTTGTCATCGATCAACTTAAATCTAGCCCAGTTATCCAAGATGCAGACCGCGAGGAGTATCAAACCTCCGACAATATCATTAGATTAATAGTGCTCCGCCGTGGAGACGATGCCATCTTACTCGAAGTTAGGCAGGAGTGGGAAGGAAATGTTTTCTATTTTACGCACAATCGTGTGTTTGTCAAGGTAACAGAAGAGCTTGAGATGCTATTTGAGGAACGATTTTCACAAGTAGAAAAATTGCATTGATTTAAGATAGGTATGGAGATGGACAGAAGCTTGAAGGATTTTACGTTGCTAATAAATTTCAAGTTTAGCTTGTTCAATTGAGAGTTGCGAAATTGCATCTCTTTTTTGTATTTCTACATACTGGAAAATGGTGTAAAATTAAGTTGCACTAAGTTAAGCGGTTTTGGGGGATTGCTATGAAAATAGAAAAAAAGTTTCTTTTTTCAATTATTATTATCACTACCTTTTTCGTGTATTGGGGAATTACTTATTATCAAAATTCAACAGTTGAAAAGTTACTACGTAACGTTAAAGGAAATATTTTAGAAGTCATTCCAGTTAATCATAATGAAAGGATTGTCCTGGTTGATTCTAGAAATTTTATAGAAGCTATATCATATAAAAAGGGAGTTTTCGGGTGGAATAACTATGGTTCATCTTCGCCTGCTATTAGGCCAAGTATAAGTGAAGAAGATTTTCGTATTGATTTTATCAGTTCAATAGCAGTTTCAGATAGAGGGATTTACTATGGATATGCTCCTGATAGTGTAACTATGGTTCGGCTTCAAACCAATGACTTTGATATAAGATATAAAGTACATTCATACTATTGGTACATCCCATTGGATCAGAGGAATTTTAATTTTAAAGCCGAACAATTTAGTGTGTTTTACAACGATGGAAGAGAAGGATTTTATCCGTTTAATAGACCTTGACGTGCTAATGGAGAAATACAAGATTATTAGAAATTTTAAGGAGGATGGAGTTTTTTGAGACTAAAGAAATTGGTCATTATGATGCCGTTACTATTACTCTTATTAGGTATTTTCTATGCACTTTTATACTCTTCCAACTCCAATAGAGTTTTTAGTGCAATTGATTTCAACAATAAAGTGTACAACTCAACTTCATTAAAATATGAGGATTTATCTTTTGAAGCGCGAACATTTATATCAGTAGAGGAATTCAACAACTGGAATACTTGGGAAGATGTTGAGAAGAGTTTTTCAAAATTCAATAATCCAAATGTAGATGCGGATTTCGTCACTCACGGAGCATACGCGGTCACATATAGTTATTACCACAAATCTATTGTTGGATATAAGTTGAGTTATCTGAAATTTCAGAGGTAGCTAATAGCGGGGACTTTAAGTCTAGCAAGCTGTCACTAAAAAGTATTATATTCGCATTCTTATTGTATAAGCGATTTTGCGTCTTTATTTACTATAATAATTGAGAATGATGTTTAACCTAGTTTGGAATGATACTAAAAGTTTGTGAGGTATAAATATGAGTTTAAAAGAGCAATTAATAGAAGTGAAAAATCATTGTGGTGTATATCTTCCTACTGATGATTTAATTGAGCTGATGCTCAATAATATAGGAACGATAGATTCAGAGTTAAGGGATAAGCTAATTTATGCTACTCTTGCAAAATGGATTCAAGAAGATCATTTAAATAATAAACAGGTTAGATACATACTGGATAGGTGTCTTAGTAATAGTCATTTACTTTACTGCATTGGGGATAATAACAGTGATTCCGTCTTTATAAGGTCATTTTCAGCCTTAGTAATTGCTAGTCTGATGAATAAAGACCGTGAAACAAAGTTATTTACGGAAGAAGAGTTTTCTATGGTTTTTGATAAGAGTGTTCTATATTTAGGTTTGGAAAAAGATACAAGGGGTTTTGTCGATGAAAAGGGGTGGGCTCATGCGATAGCTCATGGAGCAGATTTATTGGACTCGTGTGTAAAACACCCAAGGTATTGTTCTGAGTATCATGAGATTACGCTTGAAACCATTAGTACCTGTTTGTTTCATGGAGTTATTTATATTGATGATGAAGATGAAAGGTTGGTTTTTGTTATCCAATCTCTTATAGACAAAGGTATGGAAGATGAGGTATTGGTGTCTTGGATAGACAACCTATCAAAAAAAATAAAAGAAGTTCACATCGTAGAAGGATATTCATTAAAATTTTTTAGAACCAAAACAAATATAATGAATTTCTATAAAACACTTTATTTCAGTTTGAATAGCGAGAAACATTACGTAAGGAATAGAATAGAAGAGAACATCCATAGTTGGAAAGAATGAAAATAAATACACTTTTCCTTTGTCTCGTAAAGCTTTGATAGAGTAAGGACTTAAGTAATAAGTAATTTATAAATGAATTTATGAAGGGAATGAGATTTGTGCGGGTGGTTTTAGAATTACTTAGAATTATTTTTATTTTTGCTATTCTTGTAACAGTCTTAGGTGGCATTCCTTATGGTATATATTCATCTATCGGTATCAATACTGATAAATATGGATGGACAGCTATTCTTGGTGTATTTATTTTAATCTTTGTTTTATATAGAAATAAACTTCAATTCAGTGGATGGTACATAGGGAAAGGTAGAGAAAAGCTACCTAAAGGTGTATCAAAAACGTTACTAATATTTGCTATCACTCTATTATTATGTCCCCCAATTCTGCATTACTTGTTTAGTTAAAAGTAGGTAATTGTTGAAAATAACAATCGCTTTTTTAATAGTTAGCGGTTTAATTGGAGAAGGAGGAGTGGCTTTGAAGATTTTTCAATCAAAAAATGTAAAGCTTACTTACCAAATCACATTATTTATGTTTTTTCTTGCAATTGGCTTTTTAATATATCCTTCAAAATTAGCAGAATTTGTGTTTTTCATGGCTTCCGTAGGTGCTTTCTTTATAGTTGACACAGCCTTATCCAATCAAAAGAAAAATACTCGAATAGGTTTTGCTTTAGTCTTAGGATTAACCTTTTTCTTAGTAACATTTACTATAGTTAGGAATTCCTTTCCTTAGTTTTCATTTCGGGATAATAACTCTATTACGTTTTAAAATTTGTAGCTACTATGTGTTTAAAAAGGAGTCTTCTAATGAATAATCCATTGTCCTATATTTTAGCTTTGCTTATTGTTTCATTCTTAACATTTTTCATTGGTGCTACTGTATTAGGAGGAACTGATACACCTTATACGGATTTTATTTTGACATTAATTGCTGTTCAATTAGTTATGGCTAAGTTACTTCCGTTAAATAAAAATGAGTAAAGAATTAAAATGAATTCAACGAATGCAAGAGTTGAGCAACAAGACCATTGTTGACTCAGCTCTCTTTCTTTAATTGTGTAGTTAAAGTAAAGAAGTTTCATTTTCTACGATCTTACGAAAGGGGATACGTAAGCTACTGTAGTGGTCGGGGTTATGACATTTACTCCAATTATCAGTGATACGATCTCGATTTATTGCTACGGTGGTAAACATATATTTACCTGAAATATATATCTTTTCAATGAAGGTTAAATCATAAAAGTAAAAATTTAGTAGTAGCAACAGAAAGTAGCGTAGGAGGTAGTATTTATGACGAAGGAAATGCTAGTGAAAATCAGTGATTTTCATTTGTTTGCTAGAATTACCGGTAGTGGAAACCAAATGGTAGTGTTGGAGTCAGGTTATGGTGATGACTCAAGTGCATGGGACTTGATTGTTTCCGAGGTTTCAGAGTTTGCTGAAGTTTTGGTTTATGATCGCGCGGGATTAGGTAAAAGCGAAAGAAGTACCTCTCCTCGAACTAGTCGGGAAATGGTTAAGGAACTACATATACTTTTACATACCTTAGAATTAAAACCGCCGTATATATTCGTCGGACATTCTTTTGGTGGTGTCAATGTAAGATTGTATGCTACTGAATATCCTGAGGACGTTGCAGGTCTGGTACTGGTTGACACTACTCCAGAGGATTACCGCGAAAGGTTTCTTCCAACTATGCCAAAAGAGTTTCAAGATGCTTATAACCAACAATTTGTCTTGGAAGGGAACTATTCTGAGTTTATGGAGAGTTTGCAGCAGGTAAAGTACTCGAAACAGACATTATCTGTTCCGCTGGTTGTTTTAGCGGCTGGCAAAAAAACACATTATTCTAGTGAGTCACAAGCCTTATGGAATGATATGCAACGAGAAATGTTAGGAATCTCTTCAAAAGCTGAATTTGTATTAGCCGAAAAAAGTGCACATTACATTCAAAATGATGAACCAGATTTAGTTGTTCAAGCTATTAAGATGCTGGTTAATCAATATATTTCCAAATAAAAGGTAAATTATGTTAAGCTAGTAATTAGATAACCAGATTAGGAGGGAAATATGACAACGATTATTTGGTTTTTATATGAAATATTTGATCTAGTTCTCTTTGTTATATTACTGGCATTGCTGACGTTTTTCTTGAGTTTGTTCTTTAAAAAGAAAAAAACATTAATATCCGCTGTTGCGGTAGTAGTTGTTGGAACAATTTTGTTAATTGTAGCAAGCCAATATACAACATTTGAGAAACTTGTTTCAAACTATATTAACGAGGAAACTGAGATAAAAGATGTCACGATTACAATCCTAGATCCTTCAAGTGATCGTCGAACAAGAATTGCTAGTGTGACGATTAAGGATGAGGAAATTATCGAACGCATCTTGGATGACTTTAGCGGACTAAGATTAAAAAGAGATCGAGATGCTCGATATTATGGTAGAGAATACGAAATACGAATTTTCGCTACCAATAAAACCAAAAGAGGCGACTATTTGACAACCAGCTATTACCTCTTTGTTGACGAGGATTATGTGAATGAATACAAAATTGTGAATGATGTAGATCATTTAAAAACGCTAATGGAGTTAATAGAAGATGAAGAAATCGAATGGACCACTTACGATGATTAAGGGGAGGTATTAGGTGAGAAGTAGGTTAGAGAAGCGGTTTACATTTTTATATACGGGTGAGGCTGCCGCTATGGTAGTTTTTATCTTTGTCAGCTTTTTGTGGCATCTATCATTCCCTGGACTAGGATTATTTTATTTGTTTTCTTTCTGGGTCTCTTTTCTTTTGCTACTTTTTCTCTTGATGCAAGGGTCCTATTATTGGTATAGCAAAAGAAGGCGCTTAAAGAAGGAAGGGACATCGATAACCCCTGATAGAGTGGTGCAATACCTTTGGAGAATGAAAAGGTGGAATGTCATTTGGATTTGGATTGCACCTCTGTCATTCTTCATCGATGTCTATATTTGGTATCCATCTTTGCCTCTAGGCATGGCTATTGCGCTGTTTATCTATATTTTCTCCATCTTGGAATATATCAATTATTTCCATCTTCAGCTATCGTATGATAATGTTTCTGACATTAAGTACCTTGCCAAGACTAGAAGGTTGAAGCAAGCTTGTATAAGTAAGGATTTCGTTAGGAAGCGGCTTAACCGGTAATTTGTGTAAAGGGTAAGTTTTTTCCTGAGCAATCCTGAAGAAGAAAGGGAAAGCCGTTCGTTATAGATCCTATTAGCGAAGATACAACAGTCTATTTAAGTAGACAACTAAATCAAGTAAGTGAGTAAACCTTGTAATTACTCATTTTCACAAAGGAATTGATATCATTCGATGATCAAAAAATTGTTAACTGCACTATATGTTTCCCTGCTTGTAAGCGGCTTTTATTTGATTGCAGGTTTGATCATGCAGGACTCTATTTTGTTTGCTGCAATAGTGTTTGTATACACCGCAATTGGAACCGTTATTTATGGGATTCCAGTATCTTTACTGTCAGATTGGTTAACGAAAAACATGCAAGACTACCGTCTGCTGGTAGCGGGGCTAATCCATCTATTCTTTGGGGCAGCAACTGTAATATTTATTGATTTTCTAGCGTATTATGCGGTCTTCAGTGCCTGTCTCTTTTTTGTTATTAATGAATGGCTGCACCGAAGAGAGAGAAGCAGGAAAAAGCTGCTTGGCAGTAGTCTTGTTATTGTTGCGTTTTTGGCATTGGCTATTTTTGCAGTTTATAAGGTTCCTCCACTCTTTCAAGAAAAGACTAATACGATTTATTTAATTCCGGAAGGTTTTGAAGGTCCGATAATTGTGTTCTATAGTGAGCCTAATCAGCCGAAGCCGGAAACAGAAGGAGCATATAAAGTCGTTCCAGTTGAAGTTGCAAAGCTAAAAGAAGATGAGGACACATATGGGTTTTATAAGACATCGTCTCCACAATCATTCGGGATATTAAATAACGAGTATTATTACGTAGATCAAGCAGGAGAAAGAACTATGATTCCTCATGATTGTGTCCACTATGACGGGGTCGGCTCATTTAATGATTCCAACGGCAAGACCGCAAACTATGAGAAGCTACAATTGACAAAAAGTATGTGTGGCGAAAACTATTTTATGCAAGGAAATGAACGTTACAGGCGGCTCAGTGATAAAGTGCTAGAACGGATGTTTGAGGACTAGTCGTTAAAAGGAGTTGCAAAATGCAGCTCCTTTTTAACACTGGTTTATTGAGCAGTTTAGATGAAGATGAAAAGAATCATAGTATTACCGGAGGTGCAAATGATTAAATTAACTGATAAAAATTCTGATAGTGTAATCATTGTAATCCACGAAATTTATGGAATAAATCAACATATGAAGAATTTTTGTGAGTCTCTATCAGAACAGAATTTTGATGTTTTCTGTCCTGATTTATACGAGAGTCATACACCATTTGAATATCATCAAGAGAAAGTAGCTTATCATCATTTTATGGAGAACGTTGGTTTTGACAAGGCATTACATAAAATAAAAGATATTTTGTCAGATATTAAAAATCAATACAAAAGAATATTTATTGTCGGATTTAGTGTTGGGGCGACCATAGCTTGGTTATGTAGTGAGGATGAATCTGTTGATGGAATAGTAGGATACTATGGTTCACGTATTAGAAATTATGTTGGCATTTTACCAAAATCTCCAGTAATGCTTTTCTTTTCCACTGAAGAAAAATCATGTAATGTGGATGAGTTAATTTCCACTTTGGATAAAAAGAATAGTAAGCTATATAAATTCAGTGGTCAACATGGATTCAGTGACGCGTACTCTTCAAAATATAATGAGGAGTCAGCACAAAAAGCATATACACAAATGATGAATTTCTTTCAGAAATTACGTTAACTCAAATGACTCTTTATCGAGAAAGGGGTGTGAGTGTTTTGCAGTTTGATTTTCTCAGCGTTATGTTAACTTTTGGACTTTTTATACTTATTTTTTCGCCTATACTATTTTCAAAAAAGCAGAAAGATAGCACTGAATATATTGGATGGGTTGGACTATTTAGGTCTAGGTGGTTTGGTATTCCACTCATTTTTCTTTTGCTATTTGGGAATTACACAGAGTTTGCTTTTTTAAATATTGTATACATCATTATTTCTTCTATAATAGTTTCGTTTTTGATTTCCCTAATAGCAAATCGCAAAGGGTTATTAAAAAAAAGCACTGATGTCTCGTAAAGGCTCGTTCTGTACTGCGTTAATTCAAGGAGGAATTAACGCTTTTTTGCGGGATTTATTAGCAATAACAATGAGCAAGTATTTTAGAGTTTAGGAGGATGAGGGATTTATGGAAAAAGAAATTAATTTTAGAATAGCAACAGAACAAGATCTGGATAAAATTGTTGAAATGCTAGCTGATGATGTTTTAGGGAGAAAAAGGGAGAGATATGAGCAACCCCTTCCAGATAGTTACATAGAAGCGTTCAGAGCTATTTCATCTGACCCAAACAATGAATTAGTTGTAGCATGTCATGGAGATGAAATCATAGGCGTTCAACAAATTACCTTCACTCCATATATAACATATCAGGGCGGTTGGAGGGCTACCATTGAAGGGGTAAGAACTTCATCTGCTTCTCGTGGAAAAGGTATAGGTACTGAACTAATTAATTGGGGAATTAACCGTGCCAAAGAACGTGGATGTCACTTAGTACAGCTCACAACAGATAAAGAGCGTCCTGATGCTTTGAGATTTTATGAGAAGTTAGGCTTTAAGGCAACACATGAAGGATTAAAACTAAAACTCAAATAAGTATAGGATAAGCACATTCAAGGGTGGTTGTTCCGATTTAATTTTTCAACTCTTTAAGGTGTTAACTTTAAAAAAATATTTTCATAAATCATCTTTACAACTTCCTGAATTTGGTGATACTATAGAGCAAATCAAACGCAATGAAGAGAAGAGTAGATAGCGATCATTTTTTACAGAGAGCTCCGGTAGCTGAAAAGGAGTAAAGATGAAGTTATTGAACCAAGCCTCCGAGCGGCACATCGGAATCTTTTAGGGGATGGTGTGACAGGTGCTCCTGTTATAGAGCTAGGGTATAAGCTGATTGCCGTACCTGACAAGGTTAATATGGTGACATATTAATAAACTGGGGTGGTACCACGAACAAATCTCGTCCCCAAGACATACGTCTTGGAGGTGAGATTTTTTTTATTGGCCAAAATTGAGTAGGAGGGAAGGACATGGATAACTTTTTAACAAAATTAGTGGCAGAAGATGTGAAGGAGGCAACGTTTCAACGACCGATTTGCACTCGTTTTCCTCCTGAACCGAATGGGTATTTGCACATTGGAAGTGCCTATGCCATTCACACCAATTATATGATTGCTAAAGAGTTCAAAGGAAAATTTAATCTGAGGTTTGATGATACCAATCCGCTAAAGGAGGACATTGAATACGTAAACGCTATTATTGAGGATCTGGAATGGCTGGAATATAGACCAGACAATATCTTTTACGGTTCGGATTATTCAGAGCAAATTTTTGAGTCGGCTGTTAGGCTGATAAAAAAGGGGAAGGCTTACGTATGTGATCTGTCTCCAAAGGAAATGACGGAATACCGGGGAACATTAACTGAAGGTGGCAAGGATAGTCCTTACCGTCATCGATCGGTGGAGGAGAACCTAGAGTTATTTTTAAAAATGAAGAATGGTGATTTCGCTAACGCATCAAAGGTGCTACGGGCAAAAATTGACATGAGCTCAGCAAATATCAACTTACGTGACCCTGTGTTGTACAGAATTATTCATGCTTCGCATTACAGAACCGGAAATGACTGGTGTATTTATCCAATGTACGACTTTGCACATCCAATTCAAGATGCGATTGAAGGAATTACACATTCTTTATGCTCCATTGAGTTTAAGGATCACCGTCCTTTGTATGAGTGGGTATTAAATGAATTAGATCTGATTGAGCCACCGAAACAAAGGGAGTTCGGACGATTGAACGTAACGGGAGTCGTAACAAGCAAACGATTTTTACGAGAACTGGTTCATGGAGGTTATGTTGATGGTTGGGATGATCCGCGGATGCCAACAATTCGAGGAATGAGAAGACGGGGCTTTACACCTTCAGCTATTCGTCATTTTATTGAAGAGATAGGGTTGGCTAAACATCAAACAGTTGTAGATATGGCTATGCTTGAACATTCGGTTCGCAATGATCTGAAACCTAAAGCGCCTAGTGTGATGGCGGTTTTAGAACCGTTACGCGTTGTCATTACCAATTATCCAGAAGGACAAACCGAGTACCTAACAGTGAAAAACAACAGTGAAAATCCTGAGCTAGGTAGTAGAGAAGTTCCATTTTCCAGGGTTGTCTATATTGAAAGAGAAGATTTTATGGAAGTACCTGAGCCTGGCTTTAAGAGGTTAACGTTAGGGACAGAGGTCCGCTTAATGGGCGCTTATTTTATCAAGTGTGACGAGGTTGTTAAAGATACAAATGGTGAGACTTTTGAGTTGCGTTGTACCTATGATCCAGAAACGAAAAGTGGTACTGGTTTTAAAGGGCGAAAAGTAAAAGGGACAATTCACTGGGTTTCAGCAGAACATGCGGTAAAAGTAGATGTTCATTTGTACTATAAGCTTTTAGTAGAGGAGAACGAGAAAGAATCAACGTGGGAGGAGAAAATCAATACAAACTCATTAGCCATTCGTAAAGGTGTGGTCGTTGAACCGTCTATTGCAAACGCATTGCCAGAAGAGAAATTTCAATTTCTACGCCAGGGCTACTTCTGTGTCGATAAAAAATATACGACAGAAGAAACACTAGTACTAAACCGAATTGTACCATTAAAGGACTCATGGAAACGTTTGTCATGAAACTTTTTCTCGTACTTCGTCGTCTAACTTAAAAAGGGTTAAAGGAGAGGAACCATGAAGTACTTGATGATTTTGATTTTATCGTTAACTTTAGCTGCATGTGGGCAATCGCCAGAGCAAGAAGAGCCACGAACTGGGTACGAAGGAAGTCCAGACGGAGGGCAGTCAATTGGTGTACCTGAGGGTGATGCTGTCGATATCATCCGTGATTTTGTAGCAAATGAGTTAGATGAGTTGGCTTTTTCGGGACTTTATCTAGCACATGATCCACATATGCATGTCGTATTGCTCGTGCAAGAGGATTATTACGATGAAGATTTGAGGGAAAGAATTGTAGCTTTTGCAGAGAGTAAGGGCAGTGACAATTTAGAGTTTGAAATCAAACCTGCCAAATATTCATATCAAACGTTAGATACGATTATGAATAAATTAAATGAGTCATATCAACAATTATTAGTGACTGAAAGACAAGTTCTTTCTTTTGGCATTGATGAAATGGAAAACCGAATTTTTATGGATGTCTCAACGAAAGCCGATCTTAATCTTGACCTACTAAGCGAGATTACAGGTGGAAACGATGAAATTATCCATATTAAAGAAGGAATTATGAGTGCAGTTGATGAAAACGGTCTACCTATTGCTGAGCCTTTTATAACGGGAATAGTAATGGAGATTGATGAAAATGGAAGAATACTTATAGATGACCAGATCTATTTTTCAATCAACGATGCTACGGTTATCAGAGATCATAGCGGTGCAGAGTTAGAAGTGGATGATATTAAAGTCGGTGATCAGGTTATGGCTTGGTCAGACGGTATGATCTTGCATTCCTTACCTGCTCAAGGGTATGCAGTAGCGATTAAGAAGTTAGATTAGCAACATGGCGGTAGCGAAAAGAAGCTATCGCTTTTTTTGTTCTTTTGGAAAAATTGGGAAAAGGTTATAGTTAAGATGGCGATAACTATACAAAAGAGGTGGAGCTGTGAGAAGCGAGAAAGAAATGTTTGATTTGATCTTGGGTTTTGCCAAGAAGGATGAGAGAATTAGAGCCGTTTACATGAATGGGTCGCGAACAAATCCAAATGTCCAAAAGGATATCTTCCAAGACTACGATATTGTTTATGTTGTGACTGGAACAGCGTCTTTTCTAGCAGACGAAGAATGGATCAATGTGTTTGGGGACTTACTTATGATACAAGAACCGGACAAGTTAGACCAAGGGGTCGGTATTCCGAAAAACTTTGATCGCTCGTATACATACCTAATGTTATTTACCGATGGAAATCGGATTGATCTTCATCTAGAAACGAAGGAAAGCATGCTTGCAGGATATGAAACAGATAAGCTAACTCTTCCTTTACTCGATAAGGATGATATTTTGCCAATCATTCCACCCCCTACCGATATAGACTACCATGTGAAAAAGCCGAGTGAAGGAGACTTCAATAGTTGTACAAATAACTTTTGGTGGTGCTTGCAAAACGTGGCAAAGGGAATTTGGCGTGATGAATTGCCATATGTCAAATGGATGTATGAATACACCACAAGGGACTCGCTTGATAAAATGGTGTCATGGTGGATCGGTGTAGAAACAGACTTCCAGGTATCTGCAGGGAAGTTAGGTAAGTACTTTAAAGTTTATTTGCCAGAAGATTATTGGAACATGTATAAAGCAACGTATTCCTCAGCTTACTACGAACAGATGTGGGACTCAATTTTTATTACTTGTGAATTATTTCGAATGCTTTCTCAAGAAGTAGCGAAGCACTTTGGTTTTACGTATCCTACCCAAGATGATCAAAATATGATGAAGTACTTGCGACAAGTAAGGGAATTGTCAAAGGGTGCAAGGGAAATCTTTTAAATTGGAGGAAAAAAATGAAGCAGTTGTTCATAACACTTATCGCTTTGTTTCTGATTGTAGGTTGTGGTCCGAGTGATTTAGAGAAAATCCAAGAAATTACCAGTGATGCACACCATAAAGGTAAAATTACGAAAATAGATGATAGAGTACTAGTGCAGGAACTAATTGCAAATTATTATCCTACACCGGTTGTAGTGTCTTTGTTGGTCTCTAATAAAACTGAGATTTTAGATGCTAACGACAATAAGATAGATTTTTCTGAGTTAAGAAAAGGTCAACTAGTAGAAGTTTGGGTCGATGGTTGGAGAGAATCGGACCCTCTCAAAGCAGGAGCACTTAAGATTAAATTAATCCAGTAGAACGATAGCAGATGAACATGTAGAAAAATAAAGGGATAAAATGTTAAAAGGATATTCAATTAAAAAGGGTTTTGGAAAGATCTGGCGAAAATAACTTTATCATGGTTGCGAAAAGGACGTGAATGAATGAATAAAAATCTGTTTATAATTCTTTTCACCTTCACCCTTGTAATTCTATCTGTTTACATTGGCATTGGAAAAAAAGTAGACTTTGAAGTTCTTTCGTTAGACGATGCTCCATATGAAGTGAGGCGTGCCATTGAAAGTAGTCCAAATGCTTTAAAGTTTAGTATCTTCCATGATGAGACGAACACCTACATTTACTATAAGTGTGACCACCTTAATGATGAGTATATCACGACAAGTGTTGATGTGAGATCTAAAGGTGGAAACTACATAGTTAATGGTATCGTTGGTTTTGCTGTGAATGATTCTTTTCTAAGTTACGATCAACTTATTAAACTTGATAAAATGAGTGACAAGAACATTACTCTGAAAGAAACAAATAAACGTTAAGAGGTGGAACTGATGAAAAAGGTCCTTGTAACATTTCTTCTTGTTTTCTTAGTAGGATGTAATTCTGAATTAGCCTTTACAGAAGTTAAGACGAGTAGTGTGAGTAAAAACGTGCAGGAATTTATTGAGTTAGTTTCGCTTGATAATGGCGTTCACCTCCATTTTGATGGGAAAAAGGCTATGTATGTCTTCCTAAACGGCAGAAATGTTGTACAAGGCAATAAAGCGACATATTTTTCTAACTTTCATGTAGATCATACTGAAGATACGATTCATATTTTGTTTGATCAATCGGAGACGAGAAATTTTTCTGATCCGACATTAACGTATGAGTTATTATATAAAATTCAATTAGACAAGGAATATGAAACAATTAAGGCTATTGCGAACGGGGAAGAAATTCCATTTACAATGCTTTCTGGAAATTAGTGAGCGATTGCCTATTTGGGCAATCGCTTGAAACTTTTTTGGAATTGAACCGTCTACTATTTAGTAGGGAAAAAAGGAAGGAGTGGAACGCTTGAGAAAGGTTTTATTATTACTAGTTATTCTCTCAGGATTTTTCATAACGACAGGGTGTAGCCAAGAGGTGGAAGGGCAAGTAAGTTTGTCACCTAAAGAAACAGTCACTAAATTTTTTGAGTATCGAAATGATAAAGATTTAGAGAAAATGGAGCAGTTATTGTCTGACGATCGACATGGAGTTTCGTGGCAACTCGAAAGTTTGAATTCAATCCAAATTCTTTCAATTGAAGAAGACACTACTGGTAAGATGAAGGAAGACTTTATCGCATATGGTCTTGGTAAGAACTTCGAAAAATCTAATATCAGCGTCTTTAAGGTG